>JABMNR010000214.1 GCA_013203465.1 Alphaproteobacteria bacterium | reverse complement strand
GGCTCCAACCTGTTCGGCGACATCCTGTCGGACCTTGGCCCGGCGGTGGCCGGCTCGATCGGCATCGCGCCCAGTGCCAACATCAACCCCGAGGGCGATTATCCCAGCATGTTCGAGCCGGTGCACGGCTCGGCCCCGGACATCGCCGGCAAGGGCATCGCCAACCCGATCGGCCAGATCTGGTCGGGGGCGATGATGCTGGAGCATATGGGCCATCAGGCGGCGGCCGACGACATCGTCAAGGCGATCGAGGCGGTGCTCGGCGAAGGTGGGCCGAAGACCCCGGATCTGGGTGGCCAGGCGGCGACCACCGATCTCGGCCACGCGATCGTCGAGGCGGTGCGATCGGTGTGACCGGATGACCAACGTCAAACACTTCGAGGATTTCGCCGTCGGCGACGTGATCCAGGGCCAATCCGCCACGGTGACCGAGGCGCAGATACTCGATTTCGCCTGGGCCTGGGACCCGCAGCCGTTCCACACCTCGATCCCGGCGGCCGAGGCCAGCCATTTCAACGGCCTGGTCGCCAGCGGCTTTCAGACCCTGGCCTTGACGTTCCGGCTGGTCTGGCAGGCCAGCCCCTGGCAGGCGACCAACATCGGCGGCCACGGCATCGACGCCATCCGCTGGCCGCGGCCGGTGCGGCCCGGCGATACCCTGACCGCCCAGGCCGAGGTGCTGGAGCTGACCCCGTCACGCAGCAAGCCGTTCGGCACGGCACGCATCCGCTACAGCGCCGTCAATCAGGATGGCGCCGAGGTGATGACCGCCGAGATGCTGCAGATCATCACGAAGCGGCCTTCCGATTGAGGCAGGGTCAGGCTCGGCGCTTCACGGGACCCCGGCTCAAGACCGGGGATGCGGTTAGGGGAACAGCCGTGCCCCTTCGCATCCTCGGCCGCAGAGCCGGGGTCCCGTCTTCATACGTCGCTGGACACCGGGCCAAGCCCAGGAATGCGGAGGAGGGGTGGCGGGTTTGCGGGCCTCACGCCAATGCCTCACGCCACGATCTGATTGATCTCGATGACGTTCATCGACGGGTCATAGACGTAGATTTGGTGCACGCCCTTCATGGCGTACACCCCGGCGTCGGAGTACACGATACCGGCCTCGTCCAGCCGCCGCATGACCGCCTGGATGTCCGGCACGGTGATCGCGAAGTGGCCGCCGACGGTTGGGTTGTGAATGAAACCGTTGTCGCGGGCGAAGGTCGGGATCGGCTTGACCACGTGGATGCCGCGATTCTCGGTCCCGAACAGGGCGATGTGGTCGTCGTCGTGACCGACCTTGCCCATCTGCTCGGCCGGCGGATAATCCCACGTGCCGCGCGGCAGGCCCACGATGTCGGCCAGGAACGCCGCAGTCTTGCGGACGTCGATGGCGGGGATGTTCACGTGGTGAATGGACCAATCCATAAGGGTTTCCTCCGGGTTTCAGACGCGTGCGGTTCGGTATTCAGTACATCATGATCGGCCGGCCGGTCTCAGGCTAGAAAGCTGTCCCGGATTCGTGGCACAGAAGATGGACGATCCTCGCATGCATGGGGATCACGCATGACGTACACTGCGGTACCCGATCGACAGGATCACGGTGGACCATGACCCTCCCTCCCAACTTCCTCGATGAACTACGCGACCGGGTGACGGTGTCGAGCGTGATCGGCCGGAAGTTGAAGCTGGAGCGCAAGGGCCGCGAGTTCGTCTCGCTCTGCCCGTTCCACAACGACAGCAAGCCGTCGCTCAGCATCGTCGACGACAAGGGTTTTTATCACTGCTTCGCCTGCGGCGCGCACGGCGACGTCATCAAATTCCTGACCGAGACCGAGGGCCTGAAGTTCATGGAGGCGGTGGAGCAGCTCGCCTCCCTCGCCGGCATGGAAGTGCCCAAGGCAACGCCGGAGGAGCAGGCGCGGGATGAACGGCGGCGCACGCTGCAGGAGGTAGTCGATCTCGCCTGCCGCTGGTACGAGCGGCAGCTCCGCACCTCGGCCGGAGAGGCGGGTCTTGCCTATCTGCGCGGGCGCGGGCTGTCGGAGGCGACCATCGCGCGGTTCAGGCTTGGCTGGGCGCCGGACGACCGCAAGGCGCTGCAACGGGCGATGAAGGCCGAGGGGGTGGAGGTCGACACCCTGGTCGAGGCCGGGCTGGTTAAACGCTACGACGAGGGCGATACGCTCGATTACATGCGCGGCCGGGTGCTGTTCCCGATCACCGATCGGCGCGGCCGGGTGATCGCCTTCGGCGGCCGGGTGCTCGGCGATGGTCAGCCGAAATACCTGAACTCGCCGGACACCCCGCTGTTCCACAAGGGCCGGGTGCTGTACGGCCTGGCCCAGGCGCGGGAACCGGCGCACAAATCCGGCACCCTGGTGGTGGCCGAAGGCTACATGGACGTGATCGCGCTGGATCAGGCCGGGGTGCCCGCGGTCGCCCAACTGGGCACGGCGTTGACCGAGGATCAGATCGCCGCGCTGTGGCGCATCACCCCGGAACCCACCATTTGCTTCGACGGTGATGCCGCCGGACAACGGGCCGCCCAGCGGGCCTGCGAGCGGGCGCTGCCGATGCTGACGCCTGGCCATTCGATGCGGTTCATGATGCTGCCCGAGGGCCAGGATCCCGATGACCTGATCAAGCGCGAGGGCGTGGGCGGGTTCCGCCGGGTGCTGGTGCTGGCCGAGCCGATGGCCGATTTCCTGTGGGCGACCGAGTTGGCGGCGGCACCGGCCGATACGCCGGAACGGCGGGCCGATTTCTTCAAGCGGATTCGTGAGCGCGCGCGCGCGGTCGCCGACCGGACCGTCCAGCAGGCCTATGCGGATGAGATCGAGCGGCGGATCGACCAGATGCGCCGACCGCCGCGCGAGCGGGCCAACAGGGGTGGCTTTACCAAGGGGCGGTGGACCCCGCCGCCCAAGCCCGAGCCGCGTGGCAGCCGGGCTGCCCGCGCCCGGGTCGGCACCGTGCTTGCTCGACGCCAGCAGCAGATTATCCTGGCCACGGTGATCCATCATCCCGGCCTGCTGGACGAGCTGGGCGAGGCTTTGGCGCACCTGGAACTGGGTGACCCTTTCCTTGACAAATTGCGTGCCGAAATCTTAGAGATCACCGATGCGGATCCAAACCTTGACGCGGACGGTCTGGCGACCCACCTCAAGGCATCGGGATATACGGATACGGTGAACGGTTTGCTCGGCGCCGAGGCGCTCGCGCACGCCGCTTTTGCGCGTTCCGATGCGGTTTTCGCCGAAGCGAGAGCCGGGTTGATGGAACTGATGGCGCGGGTCGGACGTCCGCGACTGCAAGAACAACTCGACGAGGCGCGACGCGACGCGGCATCGGACGAAGCGAGTTGGAACCGATTGTTGGGTCTGCAGCGGGCGTTGGCGGCCATCACGGCCGGAACTTCGCTGGAAGACGTGAGCTAGATGATGCCAACCCTTGATAAGGGTAAGGGCGGCGGTAGAAAAGAGGTCGAGGGCATGGCGACAAAAACAGCGGCTGTAGCGCAGACCGAGGAAGAAGAACCCCGCGAGGGTGAGACCCCGCCGCCCGACGGGCCGTTGATGGACAACATCAATCAGGCCGTCAAAAACCTGATCAAGAAGGGCAAGGAACGCGGCTTCCTGACCTATGATGAGGTTAACGACGCGCTGCCGCAGGAAGAGATGTCTTCCGAGCAGATCGAGGATATCATGAGCGCGCTCAACGAGATGGGCGTGAACGTCGTCGAGAACGAGGACGACGGCGACAAGGACGAGGACAAGGCGGAGGCCGAGGCTGCCGTCGCCGGCAACGTCTCCGACGACGATGTCGGCCGCACGGACGATCCGGTGCGCATGTACTTGCGCGAGATGGGGTCGGTCGAGCTGCTGTCGCGCGAAGGCGAAATCGCCATTGCCAAGCGGATCGAGGCCGGTCGCGAGATGATGATCGGCGGCATCTGCGAGAGCCCGCTGACCATGCGCGCCTTGGTGCATTGGCGTGACCAGCTCAAGGAAGGCGGCATTCTGCTGCGCGACGTGATCGACCTGGAGGCGACGTACGGCGCCGAGGGCGGCGGCGGGGAGAAAACAGCACCCGAGAAGACCGAGGGTGACGACGCCGACGATGAAGACGACGAGGAGGCCAACCTCTCGCTTTCGGCCATGGAGCAACAACTGCTGCCACAGGTGTTGGAGACCTTCGACACCATCGCCGATACCTACGGCAAGCTTGCACGGATGCAGAAACGGCGGATCGAGAAGCTGCAGCGCGGCGAGGAGTTGGCGCGTACCACCGAGCGCAAGTACGAGAAATTCAAGGGCGATTTGATCGAGCTGATGGAGAGCGTACGGCTGCATAACGGCCGGATCGAAGCGCTGGTCGAACAGCTCTACACGCTCAACCGCCGGATGACTCAGGTCGACATGCAGCTTTGGCGCATGGCCGACCGCTCCAAGGTCAAGCGTGAATCCTTCATGAAGGAGCATTTCGGCAACGAGCTGGAGCCGGAGTGGACCGAGCGCGTGAGTGCGATTGATTCGCGCTGGAAATCCTTCGTCGAGAAGAACGCCGAGGACATCGAGAACGCGCGCACCTCGTTGGCGATGATCTCCGGCGATGCTGGCCTGCAGCTCAACGAGTTCCGCCGCATCGTCCAGACCGTTCAAAAGGGCGAGCGCGAAGCCGGCCGCGCCAAGAAGGAAATGGTCGAGGCCAATCTGCGGCTGGTGATCTCGATCGCCAAGAAATACACCAATCGCGGCCTGCAGTTCCTCGACCTGATCCAAGAAGGCAACATCGGCCTGATGAAGGCGGTCGACAAGTTCGAGTACCGCCGCGGCTACAAGTTTTCGACCTACGCCACGTGGTGGAT
>JABMNR010000213.1 GCA_013203465.1 Alphaproteobacteria bacterium | reverse complement strand
GAGTTCGAGGAACGCCTGATCACCCTGGGTGTGCCGTACCGTGTGATCGGCGGCGCGCGGTTCTACGAGCGTAAGGAAATCCGCGACGCGGTCGCCTATCTTCGGGTGCTGCATCAGCCGGATGACGATCTGGCGTTCGAGCGGATCGTCAACACCCCGAAACGCGGGATCGGCACCACCAGCATGCGCTCGGTCATGGCCTACGCGCGCGCCTCGGGCATCCCGTTGACCCGGGCCGTGGAGGAGTTGGTCGGCACCGACGAGCTGCCGGCCGCCGCCCGGCGCAATCTGCGTGCCCTGATGGCGGATTTCGAGCGGTGGCGAGAGGCGGCGCGGGTCGAGTATCCCTCCGATCTCGCGCGGATGATACTGGACGAGTCGGGTTACACAGCCGCTCTCCAACGCGACAAGTCGCCCGAAGCGCCGGGGCGGTTGGAGAACCTCAAGGAATTGGCCAGCGCGCTCGAAGAGTTCGAGACGCTGGGCGGCTTCCTGGAGCACATCAGCCTGGTGATGGAAAACGCCGAGGCCGCCGATGGCGAGCAGATCAGCCTGATGACCCTGCACGCCGCCAAGGGCTTGGAGTTCGACGTGGTGTTCCTGCCCGGCTGGGAGGAGGGGGTGTTCCCCAACCAGCGGGCGTTGGACGAGAACGGCGCCGCCGGACTGGAGGAGGAGCGCCGTCTCGCCTATGTCGGATTGACCCGCGCGCGCCAGGTGATCGAGATTCTGTTTGCCGCCAATCGCCGCGTTCATGGGCTGTGGCAAAGCGCCATTCCCTCGCGGTTCGTGTCCGAACTGCCGCAGGATCTGGTCGAAACCATCAGCGCGGCCGGGCTCTACGGCTCCGGCCATTCGGGGTATGGGAGAGGGTTCGGCGGCGATTTCGCGACGCGGCGCGACGGGCTGGTCCACGACCGCGACGAGGATGCGCTTCTGCCGGCGTGGGATGGCGGTGAGCGAACCTCACGCTGGACCAACGCGCGCGCGCCCAACCGGGGTCCCGGCTATATGCGGCGAGGCGGTGGTGGGGCCATTCGCGGCCGCGCTCCGGTCCTCGACGGTGAGGGCTACACCGTGTCCCGCGACGTTCCGGCGCGCTTTGCCGTTGGCGATCGGGTGTTTCATCAGAAATTTGGCACGGGCACGGTCACCGGCGCCGACGGCGACAAGATGGAGATCGAGTTCGATCACGCCGGCCTGAAGAAGGTGGTCGAGGGGTTCCTGTCGAAACCGTGATCGCGCAACAAGCGAGAGTTGAGCCGTGAGTTCCCTTTGGCGGATCGCGCTGACCGTCCCCGGCTCGGTGCTCCAAGCTGTCGCCGATGCGTTGCAGCCGTTCGTAACGTCGCTGACGACGATGGGGGAAAGTCCCGATGGTACGTGGTTGATCGAGGGGTTGGTCGAGCATGAACCCGAGCGCCCGGCCGTCATCGCGGCGCTCTCCTTGGCCGCAGCCACCGTCGGCCATCCACCGCCGGATACGGTGATCGAGCCGTTGCCCGAGGTCGATTGGCTGGCGTTGAACCGTCAGTCCTTTCCGCCGATCCGTGAGGGGCGGATTTGGATACGCGGCAGCCATGTCGTCGACCCGGTGCCCGCCGGCACGCTTGCTCTGACGGTGGATGCGGCGCGAGCGTTTGGCTCCGGCAGTCACGCGACCACCGCCTTGTGCCTGCGCGCGATACAGGATCTGGCGAAACAACGCCGCCCGCGACGGGTTCTCGATCTCGGATGCGGCTCGGGGATTCTGGCGATGGCCTGGGCCAAGCTGTGCCCTGGGTCCGCCGTGCGGGCGGTCGACCTCGATCCGATCTCGGTGGCCACCGCCGCGGCCAACGCTCGGCTCAACGGGGTGCACGATCGGGTGCGGGCGGCGGTGTCTGACGGTTGGCGGTCACCGGTCGTGCGCCGTGACGGACCTTATGACGTGGTGACGGCAAACATCCTTGCCCGCCCGCTGTGTGCGATGGCGAAGGATTTGCGATACGGGCTTGCGCCCGGCGGGGTTGCCGTGCTGTCGGGGTTGTTGAACGAGCAGGAGCGCTGGGTGTTGTCAGCCCATCGAGCCCAGGGATTGCAGCTGCGTTGCCGTTACAGGCGCGACGGCTGGAGCGCCTTGGTCATATCCCGGAGGTAACCCAGTCGCTGAATGTAATCGGCCGGCCCAAGAAGGGCCGGCCGATCCACGCCACACCGCCAGGCGGGGGGCTTAGGCGGCGTGTCGTGTGTCGCTGTTGGCGGGCATGACCGCCGAGGTGGCTGGCGCCAGATGCGGCTCGACCGACCGGGCCGCCAACTGGCTGATCTCGGCCACCGGGCGCAGGGTGGACCCATGCATAAGGGCCTGAACCCGATCGTCTTGCTGGCGCCGGATGGCACCGTTGCCTAGGGCGGCCCGATCCAGGCCGATGTCGGCGAGGATGCGCGCGTCCAACTGCTTCAACTCGGCGATCGTGCGCCGGTGGGCGAGCCAACGCCGGGCGACATCATAGGTGCGTGTGAATGCATGGCCCAGGAGCTGGCCCACATAGCGATCGCGCTCACGACGCGCCTGCAATGCGAGGGCGACAGTGTCGACTGAGGCCGGTTGCGGGTGGGTGAAAGTCTTCGTAATCATCTCGGGTTCTCCGAACTATCAAGAAAAACGGCGGTTCCGTTCTGTCCTGCTAGACTTGGAGGGCGGGTGCCCATCCGGCAAATAATTTTTCCGCAGTGCAGCATTGCACGAGATGCATATCAAAGCGTGCCAGCCAACGAAAAACGCGCCCCTCACGGTGAAAGGCGCGTTTGACGGCAAAAGGACGGGATCGGCGGCGCGGTGCCCACGGATTGTTCGGCGGCCCGAGTCACATAACGTTCGATATTGAGCGGTCGTGCTTTAAGCGGCGCGGTACTTCGCGTTGCCGTTGGCGATTCGCGACAGCGACGGATCGTAGGCCGACCAGCGTGCCTCGGTGGCGCGGGCGGCCAACTCGATCACCTGACGGCGGGCGATACCAAGATCGGCGAGCACGCGATCGTTGACATCGATCAGCGACGTCGATCGGGAACGATGAATGGTGAAGACGTTGCGGATCGCGCTCAGCAGCGTGCCGAGGCCGACGGCGCGGTCGGCGACGCCCTGGCCGGCGCGGTCGAGATTGGTGACGGCATCGAGAGACGCGGCACGGGCGGCGGCGTAGCGGTCGAGCCAGCCGCTGGTGGTCATTTGGATCATAGCCTGCTCCTTTTCGTCGGTGCCGCGTCGGGGGCGCCGTCCCGCTCGAAACGCTCTCTTGGGTCCATCACCCATGTTCCGGTACATGCGAGATAAGCGTCGTGGCTTCCAAGGAAAATGGTGATTTTTGATCAGCGGCTATGCGGTTTTTGCATGGGTCCGTTCCCGACATCCACGCCGCCTGCATGTCGTTCGTGGGGTATTTTCACCCATTGTTGGGTCAGTCCGTTAACGAACCGTTTCCGATCAGCGTGAGCCATTCCTCCTCGCTGAGGATCGGCACATCCAGCGCCTCGGCCTTTTTCGCTTTCGAGCCGGCGTCGGCGCCGACGATCACGTAATCGGTCTTCTTCGATACCGACCCCGCGACCTTGGCGCCGAGCGCTTCGGCGCGGGCCTTTGCCTCGCCGCGGCCCATGGTGGCGAGGGTGCCGGTGAACACCACGGTCTTGCCGGCCACCGGTCTGTCGGACGCGGTGGGCGCCGCGAAGGCTTCGACGCTGAGCTCGGCGGCGAGATCATCCAGAACGTCGGTGTTATGGGCTTCGGCGAAGAAGTCCGTCAGATCCTGAGCGACCGAAGAGCCGATCTGATCGATGTTCACAAGATCGGCGTAAGCCTCGCTCTCCGAGTCGTGGGCGGCATGCATGGCCACGCGCAGGGCGTCCAGTGTGCCGTAATTGGCGGCCAGCAACCGCGCCGTCGCCTGACCCACCTGACGGATTCCCAAGGCGTAGATCAGCCGGTCGAGTCCGATGACCCGGCGGACTTCGATCGCGGCCAACAGGTTGTCGACCGACTTCTCCCCCCAGCCCTCGCGTTCCAGGATCGTGTCGCGGTGCTGCGCCAGGCGGAATATGTCACCGGGCCGCTTGACCAACCCGTCGCGCCAAAACGCCTCGACCTGCTTGGCGCCCAACCCCTCGATGTCAAACGCATCCCGGCTGACGAAGTGTTTCAGCCGTTCGACCGCCTGCGCCGGGCAGATCAGCCCGCCGGTGCAGCGCCGGATCACCTCGCCCTCGGGCCGGACCGCGTCGGAGCCGCATTCCGGGCAGCTCTGAGGAAAGGCATACTCGCGGGACCCCTCTGGCCGTTTCTCGGTGACGACCCGGACCACCTGCGGGATCACGTCGCCGGCCCGCTGGAGGATGACCCGGTCGCCCTCGCGGATGTCCTTGCGGTGAATCTCGTCCTCGTTGTGCAGGGTGGCGTTCGACACGACCACCCCCCCGACCTTGACGGGTTCCAGCCGCGCCACCGGGGTCAAGGCGCCGGTGCGGCCGACCTGGATTTCGATTGCCAACAACGTGGTCTCGGCCTGTTCGGCCTTGAATTTGTGGGCGATCGCCCAGCGCGGCGCCCGGCTGACCATGCCGAGCCGGGCTTGCCAATCCAGTCGGTTGACCTTGTAGACCACGCCGTCGATGTCATAGGGCAGGGTCGCGCGCTGCCGGCCGACCTCGTCATACACCGCCAGCGCCGCCTCGATCGTGGCGCAGCGTCGTGCCAAGGGATTGGTGACGAACCCCCAAGCGTTCAGCTTCTCCAAGAACCCCCAGTGGGTGTCGGCGATGTCCTCGCTGACCTCACCCCAGAAGTAGGCGAAGAACTTCAACGGCCGCGACGCGGTGATCCGCACGTCGAGTTGGCGCAGCGAGCCGGCGGCGGCGTTGCGCGGGTTGGCGAAGATCTTGCCGCCGGCCTCGGCCTGCCGCGTATTCAGGGCGGCGAAATCGTCGATCCGCATATAGACCTCGCCGCGCACCTCCAACACGTCCGGCACGCCATCCGGCAGGGTTTTCGGTATGTCGTCCAAGGTCTCCAGATTGCGGGTGATGTTTTCACCTTCGGTGCCATCGCCACGGGTGGCGCCCTGCACCAACCTGCCGTTCTCGTACCGCAGGGCGGCGGACAGCCCGTCGATCTTCGGTTCGGCCACCAGCTCGACCACGTCGTCGTCGCCCAGGTTCAAGAACCGCCGCACCCGGCGGTCGAACTCGCGCGCGTCCTCGGCGTCGAACGCGTTGCCGAGCGACAACATGGGCCGGCTGTGGCGGACCTTGGCGAACCCTTCTGCCGGGCCCGGCGCCACTCGGTCGGACGGGCTGTCGGGGCGCTTGAGCCGGGGAAAGCGCGCCTCGATCGCCGTATTGCGGCGGCGCAGGGCGTCGTATTCGGCGTCGGTCAGCTCGGGCGCATCTTCCTGGTGGTACAGCCGGTCGGCCTCGGCGATCGCCTTGACCAGACGTTCCAGTTCCTCGACCGCTTCCGGCGCGGCCAGCGCCTCGACGGGCTTGTCCGCGAGTGTGGTCACGACAAGGATCCGGCGGCTTGGTCGAGCAGGCTGCCGGCGGCGGCGCGCGCTTCGGCGGTCACGGCGGCACCGGACAGCATGCGGGCGATTTCCTCGCGCCGGGTGTCCGGATCGAGAGCGGCCACGGTGGTGGCCACGCCGTTACCATCGACGTGCTTCGCCACATGCCAATGATGGGCTCCCCGCGCCGCGACCTGTGGCGAGTGGGTGACCACGAGGATCTGCAGCCGTTCAGCCAACTGTGCGAGTCGGTCGCCGACCGCCGCCGCCACGGCTCCGCCGACGCCGGCATCAACCTCGTCGAACACCAGGGTAGGGACCGGGTTGGCCCCGGCCAGCACCACCTTGAGCGCCAACAGGAACCGCGACAGCTCGCCGCCCGAGGCGATCTTGGAGAGCGCGCCGGGCGGGGTGCCGGGATTGGTCGCGACGTGGAAGGCGACGGAGTCCACCCCGGCCGGACCCCAGCGCTCCGCGGCGAGCCGTTCGATTACCGTCTCGAAACCGGCCTTCTCCAGCTTCAGCGGCGGCAGCTCGCTAGCGACGGCTTTATCGAATTTGCCGGCAGCGGCCGCGCGCGCCGCGCTGAGCGCCGACGCCTGGGTCTCATAGGCGTGCCGGGCCGCGCGCTCGGCCTCCACCAGTGTGGTCAAGTGGCCGCCTTGGGAATCGAGCGCCGCCAGACGATCAGCTAGCCGGCGGTGTGTCTCGGGCAGCGCCTCGGGCGCCACACCGTGTTTGCGGGCCAGATCGCGGAGCGCGTGCAGCCGGTCGTCGATCTCGCCAAGTCGGCCGGAATCGCCTTCCACGTCGCTGGCGGCGGAGCGGATTTCGGCGGCGGCGTCCTGTACCTCGGCGACCGCTCGTTCGAGCGCCGCCAGCGCGGGCGCGAGACGGTGCCCCGCCTTGTCGGCGACCCGCTCCAGCGCGCGTTGGGCGCGGGCCAGGGCCATGTCGGCGCCGCCCGCTCCGTTCGCCTCGGTGTCGCCGGACAAGGCGTCAACGGCGGTGCCCATCGCCTCTAGAACCACCTCGGCGTTGATCAGCAGGGCGCGGGCTTCGGCAAGCTGGGTTTCCTCGTCGGACCCCGGGGCGAGACTGTCGAACTCGGCGACGGCGTGGCGCAACCAATCCTCATCGGTTCGAGCCCTGGCCAGCTCGGCTTCCGCCTCGCGCAGGACCTCGGACGCCTGGCGCCAGGTGGTCCAGGCATTGGACACGGCGGTGACGCGGCTCGACAGACCGCCGAAGGCATCGAGCGTCGCCCGATGCGTCGATGGGTCCATCAGCCCACGCTGATCGAACTGGCCTTGGATCTCGACCAACGCGTCCCCCAGCCGCCGCAAGAGCCCGACGCTGGTGGGCTGATCGTTGACATAGGCGCGCGACCGGCCATCGGCGGTCACCACGCGGCGCAAAATCAGTGGCCCATTGCGCGGATCCAGACCGGCCTCGGCCAATATCGCGTCGATCGCGTGCCGGCCGGCGGGAAGAGAAAATTCGGCGGTGACGCTGGCCTGCTCTTTGCCATGGCGCACCAGCCCAGAGTCGGCGCGGGCACCGAGCGCCAACCCCAACGCATCGAGCAGGATCGACTTACCGGCGCCCGTCTCGCCCGTCAGCACCGACAGCCCGTTCTCGAAGCCGAGGTCGAGCCGGTCGATGAGCACCACCTCCCGGATCGCGAGCGCGGTCAGCATCGTCTCAGAAAGGACCGAAGTCCCAGCCGAACCACCCCGTGCCGGCTTCGGCGGTTTCGCGCGAACGCCCCTCGGTCGCCAGCACGTAGGCGTCCTGATACCACTCGTTGCCGGGGTAGTTGTGGCCCAGAACCGCGGCGGTGCGTTTGGCCTCGGCGTCGAGGCCAAGGGCGGTGTACGCCTCGGTCAGCCGCAGCAACGCCTCCGGCACTTGATCGGTGGTGTCGTATTGTTCGATCACCACGCGGAACCGATTGATCGCGGGCAGATACTGGCCTTGCTCCAGATACCAACGACCAATCGCCATTTCCTTGCCGGCGAGGTGATTGCGGGCAAGATCGATTTTCAGCCGAGCGTCACGAGTGTATTTCGAGTTTGGGTACCGGCGAACCACTTCGCTTAAACTGGTCAGCGCCTCGCGCGTCAGTTTTTGGTCACGGCCGACATCAACGATCCGTTCGTAGAAGCATAACCCCTTGAGATAATACGCATAGCCGATGTTGGGGTTCGACGGGTTGAGTTGGATGAAGCGGTCCAGCGCCGATACCGCGTCGTCGTATTTGTTCGCTTGGTACAGCGAATAGGCCGCCATGAGTTGCGCCTGCGTCGCCCAAACCGAATAAGGGTGCTGGCGCTCGACTTCGTCGAACAGGGGTGCCGCCTTCTTGAAGTTGCCGGCCAAGGCCTGATCGTAGGCCTCGTTGTAGATCTCCTCGACCGACCGCTCGACATAGGCGACCTCGTCCTTGTCCCCGCCCGTTCCGCAGGCGGCGAGGGTGAGCAGAACAGCGGCGATCGGAAACAAACGAAGGCGCGTCATCGGCGGTCAACCTTGGGGGTTCGCAATTGTGCGGACCATACGTCGGGGCTGGCTCCTAGGAAAGAGCCAGGACGCGGCGGATCGAACGCGTGGGCATGCCCGACGGGTGAGGTCACGGTGCCCCCCACCGCGCCGCCGCCTGGTCGTCCGATTCGCGGGCGTCGACCCAGCGCTCGCCTTGGTCGGTCTCCTCGCGTTTCCAGAACGGCGCCTTGGTCTTCAGCCAGTCGATCAGGAAGGTGGTGGCGTCCAGTGCCGCTTGTCGGTGGGCGGAGGTGCAGGCCACCAGAACGATGTTGTCACCCGGCAGCATGCGGCCGACGCGGTGAATGATGAGTGTGTCCTCCAATGGCCATCGATCGCGCGCCTCGGCTTCGATGCCCTCCAGCGCCTTCTCGGTCATGCCGGGATAATGCTCCAGGGTGAGCGCCGACACCCCGGTGCCGTCGGCCACGTCGCGGACCAGACCGACGAACACGCCGAGCCCGCCCACGGCGGTATTGCCCGCGGTCAGTGACGCCAACTCGGCGCCGATGTCGAAATCCGCTTCCTGGACCCGCACCGTCATCGGTTCAGCCTCCGGTCACCGGCGGGAAGAACGCGACCTCGTCGCCAGCGGCCACCGGGTGATCCACCTCGACATAGGTGTGGTTCACCGCGCATCGTATGGCGCGGGTGTCCTTGAACGCCTCGGCGTAGCCCGGTCCGCGTGCGCGCAGCCAATCGACCAGCGTGGCGACGTCGGTCACCTCGGTTGGTGGGGTCACCTCCTCGGTTCCAGCGCCGATGCGTTGGCGGACCCAGGCGAAATACAGCAGCTTCATCGCATCACCTCGCTGAACGGCAGATAGGCAGCCGTCTCGCCCTTCGCCAGTCCGCTTGCGTCCTCGTGCAACTCAAGCAAGCCATCGGCCGCCACCAGCGAGGACAGCACCCCCGCGCCGTCGCGGCCAGCCTTGCGCGCGATCAACTGGCCATCGGCTCCGGCCTCAAGAGAGACACGGACATATTCGCGCCGCCCGGTCTTTTTTTTGAAATCAAAGCCGGCGGTGACAGGAAATCGGGTCGGCGGCGTGATGTCGGCCCCCATCAAGCCGAGCAGCACCGGCCGGCCCAGCGCCAGGAATGTCACCACGACCGCCACCGGGTTGCCCGGCAGGCCAAGGAACGCGGTTCCACGCACCACGCCCAAGGCCACGGGGCGCCCGGGCTTGATGGCCAATCGCCAGGCATCCAGCCGGCCTTCGGCCTCGACGGCGGCACGCACGTGGTCCTCCTCACCGGTTGATACACCACCGGAGGTGATCAGCGCGTCATGAGTCTCGGCCGCTCCGGCCAAGGCGGTTCGGATGCGCGTGGGGTCGTCGCCCAGGATGCCCAAATCCGTCACCGCGCAGCCGAGCCCACGCAGTAACGCCTTAAGGGTGTGACGATTGCTGTCATAGATCGCGCCGGCGACCAGCGCGGAACCCGGTTCGCGCACCTCGTCGCCGGTCGAGAACACCGCCACCCGCAGCGGCGCGCGCACCTGAAGCTGAGTGCGTCCGATCGAGGCGGCGAGTCCGATCTCCTGCGCTCGCAGACGTCGGCCCGGGCTCAGGATGGTGGCACCCTCGGCCACGTCCTCACCGGCGAAACGGCGGTTGGCGCCGCGCTTGATGCCGGCCGGAATGATCACGGCGTCGCCGTCGCGGCGGCAATCCTCCTGCATCAACACGGTATCGGGGCTTGATCGGTCATCGGGTCCGGTGGGCATTGGCGCGCCGGTGAAGATACGTACCGCCTGACCGCGCGGCTGCGGCGCGTCGAGCGGCACACCGGCGGCGGCACGGCCGGCGATCGGCAGCCGGGTTTCGCCATCGGCGGCCAGATCGTCGAAATACACGGCCCAGCCGTCAACCGCCGAGTTGTCGTGCGGTGGAACGTTCATGGCCGACACCACGGCCTCGGCCAACACCCGACCGAGAGCATCGTCTAAGCGGACAGTTTCCACCGGGGCGACCGGCCGCAAGCGCGCGCGCACCCGCTCCAACGCATCGTCAGCGTTCATGAGGGGGCCGTCGAAGGCAAAGCAATCGTCGGACAATTGTGCCATCGGCTCAGCTTATCAGGCGATCGACCGGGATGGCACGGGCCTCGATCAACGCGGCGATCGCCGTGATGTCGTCGAGGGTGACAACGGGATGCGGGCAATCGGGCAAGGCCGTGTCGCTCGCTACCGCGATGATGGCTGGATCATCGCGCCACAGCGGCGGTTTGCCGACCGACGGGCGGTGGACCTCCAGCTTAGGATGGCCATCGCGCTTGAAGCCTTCGATGAGAACCAGATCGACTTCGCTAAGCCGGCCAACCAACGCGGCGAGGGTGGGCTCCGGATCGCCCCGCAGCTCGCGCATCAACGCGAACCGATTGGCCGAGGATACCAGTACTTCGGTCGCTCCGGCCTCGCGGTGGGCGTGGCTGTCCTTGCCCGGCGTGTCGACGTCAAAGGCGTGGTGAGCATGCTTGATCGTCGACACCCGATGACCGCGCGCGACCAGCGCCGGGATCAGCCGGGTCATCAAGGTCGTCTTGCCGCTGCCGGACCAACCGGCGAGCCCAAACAATCGCATTGCTTTCCGAACCCGGCCAAATGGCCCATATCATGAGTGGAAGCGCGCCACGTGTGCATGGTTACGGTTGTTCCGTACCGGGCGCAACTATACGCTCGCGCCGGGACAAGAAAGGGAGAGCGGCGCGTGCGCCAATTGTTCATACGATCGATCGCCAAGATTTTGCGTCAGCGGCGCAAGATGAACCTGATGGATGGAGTGATTCCGCGCTCGATCTGCATGGGCATGGTGGTTGGCTTCTCGCCGACCATCGGGCTGCAGATGGTGATCTGCGTCGTGCTCAGCTTTTTGGTCAACCGCTTTTGGCGCCCGCACACCTTCAACGTGGTCATTGCCCTCATCGGCTCGTTGGTGGTGAACCCGCTGACCATGGTGCCGACCTACACGCTCTACTATGTCCTCGGCTGCGAGTTCATTACTTGCTCGGCGGCGATGGAGTTTGAATCCGCTGGTCATATCGAGACGGTGCTCCTGAACTTCGGCGAGGGCAGTCTGGCGATCCTGATCGGCAGTCTGCCGTTCATGGTGGTCGGATTTCCGGTCGGTTACTGGCTCGGTTGGCTGATCGAACGGTTCTTGCTCCGCCGCGCGGCGCGCAAGCGCGAGCGTCTGGTCGCCATGGCCAAACAGCGGCGGGAGAACCAAACGCACGGGGAGAACCAAACGCACGCCGCCGAGGTCGCGCGATAAACGCCGATAAATAAGCGCTGGTACTACTGGTCGTGAATCGCTTTCTTATTCAATAAGATAGAGCAGATTCACGAGAGCAGCCAGAGCCACTGAAGGGCTCGGATTTCTCACGATCGGCTCTAGCTACGGTTGCGGGCGACGGTGAGGAAACTCCGCACATAGTCGACCCCGGAATAGGCGGTGAACGCCGTGGCGGCGATCAACAGGGCGGTGCTGATCTCCACCGCCGGGATGGCGGCACCCCAGTCAGCGGCACCCAAATCGGCGGCGGCGTAGAGCGCCAGGGTCGAGAATTGGGCGCAAGCCTGGATCGCGGCTTTGAACTTGCCGGACGTACGGGCCGCCATGGTAACGCCGAGCTGCTGGCTCAGCGTACGGACATAGGCGACCACGATGTCGCGAATGAAGATCACCGCGACCAACCAGACGCTCATCCAACCAACCGCTAGAAAGCTGAGGAATACCAGTGCCCGGTACAGGCTGTCGGCCATCGGATCGATCACCTTGCCGATGTCGGTGACGCGGCCCGACCGGCGAGCCAGAATACCGTCCAGCGCGTCGGTGATCTCGGCCAGTCCCATGACGAGGATCGCGGCGACCCACGCCTCCGCACCGCCATAGGTGACCAGCGCGATCACCGGCAGGCCGAGAAACGCGCGGAACAAGCTCAAGGCGTTCGGCCAGTTCAGGGTGTCGGACCCGGTCGACGGTGTCTTCGTCTGATCGATCGCCATCCGCACCTCACGCGTTTCGACGATTGCCTACACCCACAGAGCGGGCGGCTCAAGGCTCCCTGCCTCGAAGTTTAGCGGGTGTCACGGTAGTCACCCATCGTCATGGAAGAAATCATAAACCCGTTTTGCGACAGCTTTACTAATACCATCAACCGCTTCGAGATCGGAGAGTCCAGCACGCCGGACGCTTCGGGCCGAGCCGAAATGGTGCAACAGCGCCTTTTTCCGCCGCGCGCCGATGCCAGGGATCTCGTCGAGCGGGTTCGCTCCCATCGCCTTTTTCCGCCGCGCGCGGTGGGTTTCGATCGCGAATCGGTGCGCCTCGTCACGCAGACGCTGGAGGAAATACAGGACCGGATCCTTGCGTTCCAGCATGAACGGTGTTCGCTCGGATTGGAAAAACCGCTCGCGTCCGGCGTCGCGGTCCGGTCCCTTGGCGACGCCGACCACCGCCACGCCGTCGAGGCCGAGCTCACCGAACACCTCCAGGGCGACGTTGAGCTGACCCTGGCCGCCATCCACCAAGATCAAATCCGGCCACATGCCGGCGGTGCGTTCCGGGTCGTCCTTGAGGGCGCGCGCGAACCGGCGGGTCAGAACCTGACGCATCATGGCGTAATCGTCACCGGCCACGAGATCGGTTTGCGACTCGTCACGCTCGCCGTCGCCCAGGTTCTTGATGTTGAACTTGCGGTAGGCGTTCTTCACGAACCCTTCCGGTCCGGCGACGATCATGGCACCAACGGCGTTGGTGCCGCTGATGTGGGAATTGTCGTAGACCTCAATGCGTTCGGGCGGGGCGTCCAGCTCGAACACCCGGGCCACGCCTTCCAGCAGGCGTCGCTGCGAGGCGCTTTCGGCCATTCGGCGGCCGAGAGCTTCGCGCGCATTGGCGGTGGCATGCTCGATGAGCTTCTTCTTACCGCCACGCTGCGGGGTGAGCAGTTCGACCCTCCGGTCGGCCCGGGTGGTGAGCGCCTCGGCCACCAGTGCGGCTTCCGGGATCGGATGTGACAGCAGAACCATGCGCGGCGGCGGTTTGTCGTCGTAGAACTGGCCGATAAAGGCGGCAAGCACCTCGGCCGGCTCGATATCCTTGTCGTGGCTGGGGAAGTAGGCGCGGTTGCCGAAATTGCTGCCGGCGCGGAAGAAGAACACCTGGATGCAGCTCTGCCCTCCCTGGGCGTGCAAGGCGATCACGTCGGCTTCCTCCACGCCGTCGACGTTGATGTCCTGATGCGCCTGGATCGCCGTGAGCGCGCGAATACGGTTGCGGAAAATCGCCGCAGTCTCGAACTCTAGCGCGTCCGAGGCGTCTTGCATGCGCATGGCCAGATTTTGCTGTACGTCGCGCGAGCGCCCGGACAGAAAAGCGACGGCGTCGTCGACTAGGCGGCTATATTCCGCGTCGTCGACGAACCCAACACAAGGAGCCGCACACCGCTTGATCTGATACTGCAGACACGGCCGGCGCCGGTTGGCGAACACCGAATCGCTGCAATTACGCAGCAGAAAGGCGCGTTGCAGCGCGGTGATGGTTCGGTTCACCGCCCCTGCCGAGGCGAAAGGCCCGAAATAGCGGCCTTGGCGATTGCGCGCGCCCCGATGCTTGACGATTTGCGGGAATGTGTGATCGCCGGTCAACAGAATGTGCGGGAATGATTTATCGTCGCGCAGCAAGACGTTGTAGCGCGGGAGCAATCGCTTGATCAGGTTGCTTTCCAGCAACAGGGCTTCGACTTCGGTATGGGTGGTGACGACTTCCATTCGGGTGGTTTCGCTAACCATCCGAAAGATCCGGTGCGGCAGCTTGGCCGGGTGGGTGTAGGTGACGACCCGTTTCTTCAGATTGTGCGCCTTGCCGACGTAGAGGACGTCGCCATCATCGTCGAGCATTCGGTAGACACCGGGCGCGTTCGGCAGAGTACGGACGATGTCTTTGATGGCTCGCACGCCCCGTTCGATGTCCGGACGGGTTCGGCGGCGCCGTCTGGCGCGCTCGGTGCCGGTCGGTGGGTCGGCGAAATCGGGCTCGCTCATGTTCCGGTGATGGGCTTCCAAGCCGGCGAGGTCAAGACTGCCATAGCGCGCAAACTGCGGGCAGCGGCGGGTTTCCGGGGTAATCCACGATTCCTGTGGATAACCATGTGCATTATACGATGACCGGTGCGGTTGGCTCCCGGACTCTCAGTACTTTCATGACATTGCCCAAAATTTAGGCGCCGTCTTTAACGTATTGAAAAAATTGAATTTTGTACCATATGACGATGACGACGCGAGTGAATTGCTAAAATTCCATGACAGGTAGGTTACATTGTCAGCGGGTAGCCGCGCGTGTGAACAACCGAATCGCTTGAACGCCAGACAACGGCAAATGTCGGTTAAATAGGAGCTAAGTTCGATACTTCGCGTGTTCACCAAATCCATCGTCGCCAGTCAAGCAATTCTGGTCCATTCAGTCCCTTGGCGTGTCGGGACCGGGTGGCGCCCACCAGAGATGCTGGCCGCCGTCCACCGCGATCATCTGGCCCGTTACCGATGGCGCCGTGGCCAGGAACCGCACGGCATCGGCGACTTCATCCGGAGCAGCGCCGCGCTGCAGGGGAACGGACCGCGCCTGGGCGTCGAACCGTTCATCGTCCTGATGGATACTAGGCAGGATCGGACCCGGACCGACACCGTTGACGCGGATGCGCGGAGCGAGCTCAAGCGCCAGAGTCCGGGTTACACCCCACAACGCCATCTTCGAGACCGTATAGGACAGGAATTCCTCGGTTGGGTTCCATACCCGTTGGTCGATGATGTTGATGATCACGCCGTCATGTTGCGCCGGCAAGGCCGTGGCGAAAGCTTGGCTGAGCACGACGGGCGCGCGCAGATTGGGATCCATGTGCGCATCCCAGCTTCGCCGGGTCATGGTGTCGATCTGGTCACGCTCGAACTGGGAGGCGCTGTTGACCAGCAGCCCCACCGGGCCAAGCGCCTCAACGGCCTGCGGGATCAGTCGTGCCGTCGCCGTTTCGTCGGCGAGATCGGCGCTGAGCGCCACCGCGTGTACGCCGAGCGCGCGGATCGTCTCCGCGGTCTCCTCCGCCTCGGCGTGTGACCGACCGTAATGGACGGCGATGTTCCAGCCATCGCGCGCGAGGCCCAGGGCGATGGCGCGGCCGACGCGCTTGGCGGCGCCGGTAACGAGGGCGGTCCGGGGGACGGGTGCGGGAGTGCGTTGCGCCATCGATCGCTGCTCGCGGGTCAGTTGGCGGCGAAGGCCAGAGTTTCGAACGGTACGAACTGTTTGGCGATGAACATTGCATAGGCCAGGAAGAACACCACCGCCCACGGCCGGTTGAAGGCCGGCAGACGTATGGCGAGCCCAACGAACACCAAGGTCACCACGACCATGATCCACAAATCCGCCGACATCACCTCGGCCGGGATCGGCAAGGGGGTCACCAGCGACACGGTGCCCAGGATACCCAGGGTGTTGAAGATGTTGGAGCCGATGATGTTGCCCAGCGCCACATCGGAATGCCGGCGCATGGCGGCGACCACGGTGGTGGCCAATTCCGGCAGCGAGGTGCCGACCGCGACCACGGTGATGCCGATCACGGTCTCGGAGATGCCGGCCTCGTTCGCCACGACAATGGCGCCATCGACCAGGAACCGGGCGCCGGCCAACACCGCGATCAAGCCGCCAACGGTGTACAGCACACTCTTGAGCACGCCCTCGGGAATTTGGTCGAATTCCTCGACTTCCTTGGCATGCACGCTGTTTATCGACCGCCTCTCCGCGTAGTAGCAATAGATGAGGTAAGCAAACAGCAAGCCCAGCATCAGTCCGCCATGCCAACGTTCGATAATGCCGTGGATACCGACCAGCACGAACAGCAGGGTGCTGGCGATCAGCATCAAGCCGTCGCGCTTTAGCGATACGCCCTGGCACACGAACGGCGTGATCACACCGACCGTGCCGATCATCAACAGGATGTTGGCGACGTTGGAGCCGATGACGTTGCCGATAGCAATCCCGGGTGAGCCATGCAGTGCCGCCTTGAGGCTCACGAAAAGTTCGGGCGCGGAGGTTCCAAAGGCGATCACGGTCAGGCCGATGACATGCGGGCTGATGTTCATGCGTTTGGCCAAGGCCACCGCACCCCGGATCATCACCTCGGCGCCGAGCAACAGCAGCACCAACCCCGCGAAGATCATTACCGCCGAGGTCATGCCGCGGATCCCCTTGTTCGCGCGTCAAGACGTGTGGTCGGCACGGCGGTCAAAAGGGCAGGCGACAGCGGCATCACGACGACCAAGCGGCGGTTTCAATTGGAGGACGTCAAGCGCGAACGACGTCAAGCACAGGAATGGTGCTTTTTCCATGGTTTTCAATGCACGTAATGAATTTCGTTCGCGCTGGGCTCAGCGCGCCGGTGGCGTTGAGGGCCCCTGGCGCGATAGACTCCGAGGCACCGATGCCCCCGAGAGGTCAAACAACATGGAGAGCCTGCTGAACGCGTTCGGCGGCGGTGCGGCGGGCGCCCACGGGGCTCCGCTTGGCGATGCCCTGGTGTTTCTGGCGGCGGCGGTGCTGTTCGCGCCGTTGCTGCGCCGTTTGCGGTTCAGTTTGGTGCTCGGGTATCTGGCCGCCGGTGCGATGATTGGCCCGCACGGCCTGTCAATGATCGACGATGTGACCGAAACGCGGGACCTGGGAGAGATCGGCGTCGTTTTCCTGTTGTTCGCGATCGGGCTTGAGCTGTCGTTCGAGCGTTTGCGCGTGATGCGGCGGCTGGTGTTTGGCCTGGGCAGCCTGCAAGTCGTCGGAACCACGGTGTTGATCGCCGGCTGCGCGTTGTTGCTGGGTCAGGGTATCGGCGCCGCCGTGGTGATCGGTGCCGCCTTGTCGCTGTCGTCGACCGCGTTCGTGCTGCAGTTGATGAGCGAGCGGGGTGAGCTGGCGACCCGGCATGGCCGCGCGACCTTCTCGACCCTGTTGTTCCAGGATCTGGCGGTGGTACCGATCCTGGTGGTGGTGCCGTTGCTGTCGGTGGGTGGCGATTGGACGACGATCGCCACGGCGTTGGCGCTGACCCTGTTGAAGGCGACGGTGGCGCTGGCGGTGATCGTGATCGCCGGCCGTCAATTGTTGCGGCCGTTCTATCATGTGATCGCGAGCGCCCGGGCGCCGGAATTGTTCACCGCCATGACGTTGCTGGTGGTGCTCGGCATCGGCTGGGCGACCCAATTGGTCGGGCTTTCCATGGCGTTGGGCGCGTTCCTCGCCGGACTGCTGTTGTCGGAAAGCGAGTTCCGCCATCAGGTCGAGGCCGATATCGAACCGTTCCGGGGCATTTTGCTCGGCCTGTTCTTCATGACCGTCGGCATGTCGGTGGACCTCGGCCTCGCCTTGCGCGAGATCGTGACGGTGCTCGGGTATCTGGCCGGGCTCGTCGCCATCAAGTTCCTGATCGTGCTCGCGGCGGCGTTGGTGTTCCGCTTGCCGTTCGCGCCGTCGATCCGCACCGCGGCGCTGTTGGCCCAAGGCGGCGAGTTCGCCTTCGTTATCCTGGGGGCGGCCGGCTTGAGCGGGTTGCTCCCGGACGCGGTTGGTGACCTGCTGTTCCTCGTGGTCGCCGTCAGCATGGCGACCACGCCGGTTGTGGTCTGGGTGATCGGGCACGTGGCCGATCGGCTGGAGCATCGGGACAATTTGGTCATGGGTGCGTCGGTCGAGGAAATTGCTGAGCTGAGGGGGCACGTGATCCTGGCCGGGTTCGGGCGGGTCGGGCGTACCGTCGCCCGCTTGCTCGACGCCAAGCTGGTGCCGTACATCGCCGTCGACACCGACGCCCAGCGGGTGCGCGACGGCCGCCGGGATGGTCACACGATCTACTACGGCGATGCCAGCCGTCCGGATGTCCTGCGGTTGCTAGGCAGTGAGAACGCCCGCGCCGTGGTGGTCACCTTGTCCACGGCCAGCCACGCGGTGGATCGGACCGTCTCCCATCTGCACGACCGGTTGCCCGACCTGCCGATCCTGGCCCGCGCCCGGGACCCGGTTCACGCCCGCCAGTTGGAGGAACTGGGTGCCGCCGGCACCGTGCTGGAGACCCTGGAGGCCAGCCTGCAGCTCGGCGGTGCGGTGCTGCGGCAGTCCGGAGTCGACTGGCAGGATATCGAGGAGCTGATCCGCGAGCTGCGCTTCGTCGACGGTATCGGCAAGGCGATCGGCTCGCGCCCCGACGCCGCCGAGGTTAGCGAACCGGAGGACCCGGTGCTGGTCGCTGCCCGCATTGTCGAGGAGGTCGAGGCGGAAGCGGCGGCGGCGGTCGAGATGGCAAAAGGGGAAATGGTGGCTTCGGTCGAGAGTGCCGACAAGGAGGCGCCGCCACTGGATAAACCACATGCCGCGGATTGACGTGGGTCAAGGATGCGGGAAACGGCGCCGCTTACGGTTCGACCGAACCATGCATGAGGATCGCGTCATGACCACGGATCTGCATCACGATCTCGGCCGGGAATTCCCGGAGCTGAAGGACAAGATCCATGTACTCAAGACCGAGAACGCCCATTTCGCCCGATTGTTCGACGAATACCACCAGATTGATCGCGAGGTGGCGCGCATCGAAGCCGAGGTTGAACCGGCCTCCGACGCCTATACCGAAGAGTGCAAGAAGAAGCGGGTGCGACTGAAGGACGAAATCTTCGCGATGCTGCGCGCGGGGTAGGGTCTTCCCCGCCGCGATCACCGCCCCTGCCGGCGTTTGCGCCCGCGTGATGCCCCGCCCCTCTCTGGCGGGCGGCCGCTTGGTGGTTGGATCGGCACCTTGAGCCGCACCACCCCGCCCTTGGCCAGCGGTTTGCCGTCGAGGGTCATGCCGAGTTCGGCGGCTTCCAGGCGTTTGAGCTCGTCGCGGAGGTGTGCTGCGTCCTCGAACTCCAGATCGGCGGCGGCGGCCTTCATTCGGGCCTCCAACTCCTTGATGATCTCGCCGATCGGCTTGTTGACCAGCTCGCCTTCCTCGGTGCCGGTGTCGACGGTCACATGGTCGCCGCGCTCGTAGACGCTTTCGAGAATGTCGCCGATGTTCTTCTTTATGCTCTCGGGGGTGATGCCGTGCTCGATGTTGTAGGCCATCTGCTTCTGCCGCCGCCGTTCGGTCTCGCTCAGCGCGTAGGTCAGGCTGCCGGTCATGGTGTCGGCGTACAGCAGCACCCGGCCGTCGATGTTGCGCGCCGCTCGGCCGATGGTCTGAACCAGCGAGGTCTTGGACCGCAGGTAGCCTTCCTTGTCGGCGTCGAGGATGCAAACCAGCGCGCATTCCGGGATGTCCAACCCCTCGCGCAGCAGGTTGATGCCGACCAGCACGTCGAAGATGCCAAGCCGCAGGTCGCGGATGATCTCGATGCGCTCTAGCGTGTCCACGTCGGAGTGGATGTAGCGCACCTTGATGCCGGCCTCGTTCATGTACTCGGTCAGCGCCTCGGCCATCTTCTTGGTCAGCACCGTGACTAGCACCCGGTGGCCCTTGACGGCGGCGTCCTGGCATTCGGCGATCACATCGTCGACCTGGCTCTTGGTCGGCCGGATCTCGCAGACCGGGTCGATCAGCCCGGTCGGGCGCACCACCTGTTCGGTGAACACCCCACCGGTGCGCGCCAACTCCCACGGCCCGGGTGTGGCCGAGACGAACACGGTCTGCGGCCGCATATCCTCCCACTCCTCGAACTTCAGCGGCCGGTTGTCCAGGCAGGACGGCAGGCGGAAGCCGAATTCCGAGAGCGTGGATTTGCGGGCGAAGTCGCCTTTGTACATGCCGCCGATCTGCGGCACCGTGACG
>JABMNR010000212.1 GCA_013203465.1 Alphaproteobacteria bacterium | reverse complement strand
GTCGAGCACTGGTCGCAGATCAGCCTGCGAGAAAAATTAATCAAGATTGAAGGCAAGATCGTTGGGCACGGGCGCTACGTCACCTTCCAGATGGCGGAGGTCGCCATTTCCCGAGACCTGTTCGCCAATATTCTGTGTCGCATGGACCGGCTCAGACCAAAGACGGCACCGGCATGATAGACGGCTACCCACTTCTCCAAGCCGACGACAGGATCACTGCGCCCGGAATGCGGCTGACACACCCGTTTCAATACAACATCGCCGCCAATCGGTTCTCCATGGGCCGGACCGAGCTTCAGGCGCCCGTCAGGTGCAAACAGGTTGCTGTTGAAGCTGATCCGAGCCATATTTTTCGCTTGGGAGACCCATTACCTGAGAAATCCTGGGTCAATAATACAAGCTAATGGGGGACAACCATGACTTCGTTGATGACTAGACGCAGACGTTTCCTGACGGGAGCCGGCGCGGCATTGTTTGCCGGCGGGTGCGGCTGTGCGATCGGCCTGCCGTTCAAATTGGCTCATGCCGGTGAGTCTTGCGCCGCTCAAACCGCCGAGAGTCAGGCGGCGATGACCCCCGCGAAAGCTCTGCAGGACCTCAAGGATGGCAATGCGCGCTTTGTCGACGGCAAAATGCGCAATTGCAATTACATGGATCAGGTCAAGAGCACCGGCACCGGGCAATTCCCCTTCGCGGCCATTGTCGGTTGTATTGATTCCCGGGAATCCACAACGACGACGTTCGATCAAGGCATCGGTGACGTTTTCAGAGCTCGTGTCGCCGGGAATTTCGTCAATGACGATATATTGGGGAGTCTCGAATTCGCCTGCGCGGCGGCTGGCGCGAAGTTGGTCCTGGTCTGTGGCCACACGGAATGCGGCGCGATCAAGGGCGCGTGCGATGACGTGGTCCTGGGCAACCTGACCCAGACACTCGCTAACATTAAGCCCGCCGTGGCGGCCGTGCCGGGATTTGATGACGATCGCACCTCGGGCAACGCCGCGTTTGTCCAGGCCGTCGCGGACAAGAATGTCGAACTCACCGTTGCGCGGATCCGCGAGCGCAGCCGCGTTCTCCGGGACATGGAGAAGAGCGGCGATATCATGATCGCGGGCGCGATGTATGACGTTCACAATGGCAGAGTTGCGTTCGCCTGGCCGTGATCAAGATCGACATTGATGGATTCCTTTCGTGGGTCCATCAATGTCGTGTGTCCCGCTCTCATTCGATAAGATGGACCGGCGATAAGATGGACCGGATTTACACCCCAAGCCGCGATCAGGCAGGGATCGCGCATCGATCCTCCGGGTTGAATAACCGCCGTGGCGCCAGCCTCGACCGCCGTCAACAATCCATCGGCGAACGGAAAAAACGCGTCCGACGCGACGGCCGAGCCCACGGTCAACGGTTGATCGAGGCCCTGGGCGATCGAGGCCCTGGGCGATCGAGGCCCTGGGCGTCGGCCGCCTGACGGGCCTTCTCGGCGACGATGCGGGAGGAGTCGACGCGGCTCATTTGCCATAAAAGGAGTTTCCCAGTTTAGAACGTTCCCGACAGGCGTGCATGAAGGATTAGGGATAAAATGAACACTCGAACATTAGCGATGACATCGATGGCCTTTATCGCGGCCTTGGCGATATCCACGCCGTCGATGGCCCAGGAGCTTTGCAAGGGTTTTGGCCCGCAGACGCCAAGGGACATTTCGAATGTTGCTGGTGAAAATAAGCGCGTGTTCGCGGTGGCGTCACCGGCGAACAAAATGAACCTATGCAACATACACACCCACACCAACGCGGAGCACAAAGGACCGGGATTTTCCGTCTTTGCCGGCGGCGGCGAGGATGGCGGGTATCAGTGCAATGAAACCGCCAACCTGACCGCGGCGGAATTGGAAGACCCCGCGAATGGGCAGGGCGCTTTCCATGGCATCAAGCCTGGGGACACCATCGAAGTTCACTGGGTGCACACATCATGCGACATCACGCCGGGAGAGGGTTTGGGGTCGTGCCTGAGTAATACATGCGCGAATCCGGAACTTCGTGTCGAGACGCAGGTGTTTTTGGTTGTGAATGACAAGAACGCCCTTAATTTCGCCGACTTCGCTTATGCCGGCAATATGGTCAACGGTCTTCATCAAGCGAAGGCACTGCCGTCGGGCACCGGCAAGCCGGTGGTTTTCGGGGGCTCCACAACCGGCCCACAATACACCCAAGCGGTTTGTTCGCCTCTGCAAGTAACATGGAGCGTCCGGCCGGCTTGTGCCAAGATCGACGTGAGCTCACTCTACAAGTGGGCGAAGGATGGCAATGTCTTCAAGGAAGACCACTCCCACGGCGTGCGCCAGCTGGTGACCGCGCCCGCGCTTCTCGCGCCGATCAACTAAATGGGGTCCGAGGCGGAATCCCGGTTCAGACGTTGCTGTCCGGGAACGCCGCCTTGCGCCGGGCCATGTAGTCGTTCAGCGCCTCGTCGATCGCCGGGTCGAGCGCCGGCGCCTCGTACTCCGCCAGCATCTTCTTCCACAGCGCGTTAGCCCGGGTGGCGGCGTCGCGTTCGCCCTCGGCCTGCCATTGCTCGAAGGTGCTGTTGTCGGCGATCGACGAGCGGAAGAACGCGGTCTCGAAATTCGCCTGGGTATGGGCGCAACCGAGGAAGTGGGCGCCTGGTCCGACCTCGCGAATGGCGTCCATGGCCTGGCCGTTCTCGCTGAGGTCCACCCCCTCCAGCATGGTCCGCATCATCGCGCACTGGTCGGCGTCCATGATGAACTTCTCGTAGGACGAGGACAGCCCGCCCTCCATCCACCCCGCCGCGTGCAGCACGAAATTCACCCCGCCAAGCACGGTCGGCAGCAAGGTGTTGGCACTCTCGTAAGCGGCCTGGGCGTCCGGTGCCTTCGAGCCGCAAAGCGAGCCACCGGAGCGGAACGGCACCCCCAGCCGCCGCGCCAACTGGGCACAGCCATAGAGCACCAGCGCCGGCTCCGGCGTGCCGAAGGTCGGTGCCCCCGACTGCATCGAGATCGAGGACGCGAAGCTACCGAAAATCACCGGCGCCCCCGGACGGCAGAGCTGGGCGAACGCCATGCCGGCCATCGCCTCGGCCAAGGTCTGGGCCAAGGTGCCCGCCACCGTTACCGGCGACATCGCGCCGGCCAGGATGAACGGTGTGGTGATCACCGCCTGGTTGGCCCGGGCGTAGTTCTTGAGCGCGCCCAGCATGGTCGCGTCCCAGGTCATCGGCGAGTTGGCGTTGATCAGCGACACCAGCACCGTGTTCCGGTCCAGGAAATCCGCGCCGAACACGATCTTCGCCATCTCGATGCTGTCGAGCGCCCGTTCCGGATGAGTGACCGAGCCCATGAACGGTTTGTCGGAATACTTGATGTGGGCGTACACCATGTCGAAATGCCGTTTGTTCACCGGCAGGTCGACCGGCTCGCACACGGTGCCGCCGGAATGGTGCAGACCGTGGCTGGCATAGGCCAGCTTCACGAAATTCTGGAAATCCTCGATCGTCGCGTAACGGCGGCCGCCGTCCAGGTCGTTGACGAAGGGCGGGCCATAGACCGGCGCGAACACCGTATTGCCGCCGCCGATCTCGACCGACCGCTCGGGATTGCGCGCGTGCTGGGTAAAGGTCGCGGGCGCGGTCTTGATCAGTTCGCGGGCAAGACCGCGCGGAATATGCACCCGCTCGCCGTCGACATCGGCGCCGGCGCCACGCCACAGCTCCAGCGCCTCTTCGTCCTCGCGGAACTCGATGCCGATCTCCTCCAGGATGGTTTCGGCGTTGGCCTCGATGATCTCCAGGCCTTCTTCCGACAGCACCTCGAAGGTCGCGATCTTGCGGGTAATGAACGGCGTGTAGACCGTGCTCGACTTGGCACGGGCCGCCCGGCGCGCCTCGCGGCCGCCGCCCGCACCGCGTCCACGACGCTCGCGCCGATCACCGGCACCCGGCTCTCCGCCGTCATCCGTTGGACCGGATAGCTCGTCGCTCATCGGACGTCCTCCCAAACCAAGTTTCCCGTCAGTCTCCGGCGCGTTTGCTAGCCCGTCTTGCGACGGCGCGACGCCCGGAAGTCGCCCACGGACCACCCCGCGCGTTCACAATCCGGCGACAGGAGCCAACTGGACCCTGGTTGGTTTGACCGGGAACAGGCTTGGTGCGACACTATTTCGTGGGCTCGTACCCCCCGACGAGCCAGCAACAGGAGGAATCGAACCATGGGTTCGCGTATGCGCATGGTCGCCATCGCCGCGGCCTTTCTGGCCGTCGGTTTGATGCATCCCACGACAAGCCAGGCCCAGAGCGCCTCGGTCGGCAGCTTGACCGATGTCACCCTGCCGCCCCAGGTGCTTGGCCTAATCGCCTCGGCGGCGCCGATCCCGCTGATCTGTGAGGGTGGCGTGTGCACGGCCCTCGTCTCATCGTTCTGCCTGCAGGAGGATCGTCTGCCGCCGAGTGCCGGACAGATTTACGACCCCGCCGGCGCCGGGCTGGTCACGCTGGTGCTGCACACCGCCGATGGCGGCATGACCGAGGTCGCCTCGACCGGTTTGTTGTCCTATGCCAGCGAGGGTGATTTCACCCGCATGCGGATCGCCTTGGATCAAACGCGACTGGCCTCGCTGGACGCGGCCGCCGTGTCGGTCAAGATCGACCCGATGGTCTCGCTGCTGCCGCGCATGGACACGCCGGTGGCCGCGGCGGTGGTCGAGCGTGACCTTGACGCCGCTCATGGCGCCCCGCGGTTCATGGCTGAAAACTTCTTCGCCCCCGGCACCCCGCGCTCCGACGCCGCGGTCACCATGACCCGGATGATCAGCCTGCTGCCCGCCAGCGGCGCGATCTCGCGCGATCCGGTCGCCATGGATTCCGCCAAGCGTGATCTGGTCTGGAAACGCGCGGGCACCGGCGGCGCGCTGACGGGCCTGTCACCAACCGGCGTCGGCCGGGCCAAGGCGGCACTGGACCGCTGCGGACAACTGGCCGAGATGGGCTTCAAGCTGAGCCTGCGCGGTTGCCTGGAAAGCAGCCACGACCGCCTGATGCGGGAGGTCAACGAGGAGCTCTGGAAGTCGCAGCCGGGCTACTGATCGACGGCCGTTTGGGATAAGGCGGCGTCTTCGGTCCTGATGCGCCACGCCAGCACGGCAAGGTTGGCGACCCCGAAGACGAGTGCCGCCCACGGCAGATCCAAGGCCAGGGGCAGGATCGGGATTTCCAGCGCCACGATCACGTAGTTCGGGTGGCGCAGGAACCGGTACGGCCCTGAGCGAACCAGTGACGCGCCCGGAACCGCGATGATCCGTGTGGTCCAGCGCGGACCGAGCGTGGCGATCACCCACACCCGGGCGGCTTGCAGAACCACGAAGACGGCGATCCAACCCCACGTCACCGGCCCCGGTGCCAACCACAGCAGCGCCGCCAGCCACGCCAGGTGCAGCGTCACCATGACCGGGTAATGACCGGCACCATGCTCGACGGCACCGGCCGCCAGCAGCCGCGCGGTGTTGCGGCGGGCCAAGACAAGCTCGCCCAGCCGCTGAAGCGCCACCAGCACAATGATCAGCCGCGCCAGATCCCACGCCATCGCTACAGCTCCAGCACCACGAAGCCGGCCGAGAAACCGGGACCAAGCGCCAGCAGCAGATGCCGGCCGGCCGTCCCCGCCCGGCGGACCCGGTCCAGCACCAGCAACACGCTCGTCGCCGAAGTGTTGCCGTACTCGGCCAGCACGGCACGCGACACCGCCAGCGCCTCGGCCGGCAGGTCGAGCGCCCGGGCGGTCGCGTCCAAAACCTTGGGCCCGCCAGGATGCGCCACCACGCCCGCGAAGGAATCGAGCGGCGCGCCCTGGCGGTCGAGAAAACCGTCCACCACCGTGCGCAGCTCACGATCGACGAAGCCCGGCAAGTCGCGCCGCAGCTCCAGGCCGAATCCGGTCGGATCGATCCGCCAGCCCATGATGTCGAGGGTATCCGGCCAAGTGTGCTCACCGGACCCGACGATACGAGGGCCAACATCATCACCATCCCCGGCGCGCAGCACCGCCGCCACCGCCGCGTCGCCGAACAGCGCGGCGCCCACCACGTTGACCGGCTCCGGGTCGGCGCGGAAGGCGAGGCTGCACAGCTCCACCACCAGCAGCAGCACCACCTCGCCCGGCGCCGCCCGTGCCAGCTCCGCCGCGCGGCCCAGGCCGAGCGCGCCACCGGCGCAGCCCCAGCCGAACACCGGCGTCCGGCGCGTACGCGCCGGCAAGCCCAAGCGGTGGATTAGCCGCGCCTCCAGGGTCGGTGTCGGAAAGCCGGTGGTCGACACGCACACCACCTGATCGACGCCCTCGGCCGTCAGACCGGCCGCGGCCAAGGCCCGGGCCGCCACGTCGTCCAACAGCGTCGACGCCACCTCCAGGAAGACGCCCTGCCGCTCTGGCCAGCCGGGGTTGCCGGCGTACCAGTCGAGCGGCCGGGCGAAGAAGCGCCGCGTCACCCCGGAGCTATCGAAAACGCTGTCGTACCGCTCGTAGTCGGGCCATGCCGGGGCAAGCACCGACCGCGCCGCCGCCCGTGCCTCGGCCTGGGTCACCCGATAGGGCGGCACGGCGGTTTCCAAGGCCAGAAGATGCACAGCCGTGGTCATCGAGAGACCTCCAGACCTCCGCCCCCCGGCGCGATCACCCAGATGCGAACACTACATAGGATAGCGTGCACGCCGGGCCGGTCACGTTCCAGTGTGCATCAGCTCCGCCGCCGGCTCAGAACGAGCGCGGCAGGCCGAGCACATGCTCGGCGATGTAGGACAGGATCAGATTGGTCGATACCGGCGCGATCTGATACAGCCGCGCCTCGCGGAACTTACGCTCGATGTCATATTCCTCGGCGAAGGCGAAGCCGCCATGGGTTTGCATACAGATCTCGGCGGCGTGCCAGGCCGCGTCGGCCGCCAGCATTTTCGCCATGTTGGCCTCGGCGCCACAGGGCTCGCCGGCCTCGAATTTCGCCACCCCGCTGGCCGCCATCAGTGCCGCCGCCTCGGTTTCAGCATAGGCCTTGGCGATCGGGAACTGGATCGCCTGGTTCTGGCCGATCGGCCGGCCGAACACCTCGCGCGTTTTGGCGTATTCGGTGGCGGTGTGGATGAACCAGCGGGCGTCGCCCAAACTCTCGTGGCTGATCAGCAGCCGCTCGGCGTTCATGCCGTCGAGGATGTAGCGGAAGCCCTTGCCCTCCTCACCGATCAGGTGCTCCGCCGGCACCTCCAGATCATCGAAGAACACCTCGGTGGTGGCGTGGTTGATCATGGTGCGGATCGGCCGGATGGTCAGCCCGTTGCCCACCGCCTCGCGCATGTCGACCACGAACACCGACAACCCCTCGGTCCGCTTGGCGACCTGGTCCTTCGGCGTGGTGCGGGCCAGCAGCAGCATCAGGTCCGAATGTTCGGCCCGGCTGGTCCAGATCTTCTGGCCGTTGACGATGTAGCGGGTGTTGCCGTCCTTGCGCGCCGTGGTGCGCAGGCTGAGGGTGTCGGTGCCGCTGCTCGGCTCGGTCACGCCGAAGGCCTGCAACCGCAGCTCGCCCGACGCGATGCCCGGCAGCCATTTCCGCTTCTGTTCCTCCGAGCCATGCCGCAGCAAGGTGCCCATGATGTACATCTGGGCGTGGCAGGCGGCACCATTGCAGCCGGAACGGTGAATCTCCTCAAGGATCGCCGCCGCCGCCCGCAGGCCAAGCCCCGAGCCGCCATACTCCTCGGGAATCAGAACCGCGAGGTAGCCCGCCTCGGTCAACGCCTTGACGAACTCCTTCGGATACGCCCGCTCCCGATCCTTCTCGCGCCAGTACTCGCCCGGAAAGCGTGAGCACAGATCGCGCACGGCGGCACGGATGTCATCGATCACGTCGTCCGGGGGCACTACGGTCATGCATCGGCTCCTGTCATGGCTGAGACGAGATTTACGACGCCTCACCGCTCCGGTCGAGCGTCGTGGGCGGTGGCGGTGTCGAAGGGCCGATCGTGGCGGGCGTTCGATCGGCGACGGCCCACGGTCTACAGGTCAAGGGATACACTTTTTTCGTGTACATAAATGAATATAGCATTATCATAGATAAATCTCGCGCTGGGCCACTCCCCAGCCGGGACAGACTTCCTCCGTCCCGTCGCGGACGTCTTGCGGCCGTGAACTCCCCCCACGGCCGCATTTTTTTACTCGCTATTCCGGTTTTTTGAACAATCCGAGCGCCACCGACACCCGGCCCTCGGCCAGATTTCGACCCATGTTCCGCATCTTCTCCGGCCCGGTGTCGCCCATCAGAATATCGCCGGATTGTAACGGTGGCGGCTCACCGGCAGCCTCGCGCCGCGTGGCCTCGGCCCGGCGTTCGGCCGACCACGCCTTGGTTTCCTCGGTCAAGTCGCGCAGCTCAAGGGTTTGGAAGCCCGCTTCCTCGGCGGCGGCGGCCATCGCCTCGGGCCGGATCAGGTGGCTGATCGCTGGCCGTCCCGCCCACGGCACCGGGTAGTAAGGCTCCCCCGCCGGACCCAGGGCGGCGTCGTAGAAACAGAACAGACCGCCGGGTTTCAACGCGCGAAACGCTTCACGATAGACGGCGGCCTTGTCGGGAATGTTCATGCAGGCATGGATGGTGACGACCCGATCGAACGATCCGGCGGGCAAGCCGGTCGCCGTCGCGTCGCCTTCGACCACGGTCACCCGATCGTCGAGACCCAGGCGAGCGTTGATCGCGCGGCTGACGGCGCAGAACTCCGACGTCAGATCGAGGGCGGTAACATGGACTCCATGCACATCCGCGAGCACCCTGGCCGGGCCGCCCAAACCGGCGCCCAAATCCAGGACCCTCATGCCGGGCGCGAGGGCGAGGGCCGCGATCACATCCTCGGTGCCCAGATGGCCGCGCAGATGCATCTGGTCGATGACGGAGAAATCGGCGCGGGCCGCCGTGGTCTCGGCGATGCCGTGCTCGGCCAGCCGCGCCAGCAGCCGGCCCAACAAGTCGGCACGGCCGTAGTGATCCTCGACGCTCACCTTGTCGGTCATACTCAACCCCATAGATCAGGTGATGCCGGCTCGACCACGCTGCCGCGATAGACCAAGCCCGGCGAGCGGTCCTTGGCCAACAGCAACGGCGCGTCCAGATCCACCACGCTCGCGCCCTGTGCCACGATCACACCCGGCGCCATGGCGAGCGAGGTGCCGATCATGCAGCCCACCATGATGCCGAAGCCTCGCCGCTCGGCCTCGGCCTTCAGGTGCAACGCCTCGGTCAACCCGCCGGTCTTATCGAGCTTGATATTGATGCGGTCGTACTTGCCTTCGAGGGCATCGAGGGTGGCGGTGTCGTGGCAACTCTCGTCGGCGCACAGCGTCAACGGCCGATCCAATCCGATCAAGCCCGCATCATCGATGGCCGGCAACGGCTGTTCGATCATCTCGACCCCAAGGTCGACCAGCCGTGGCGCGATCTCGTGATAGCTCATCACGTCCCACGCCTCGTTGGCGTCGACGATCAACCGGGCGTTCGGCGCGTTCTCGTGAATGCGGGCAACCCGGTCCAAATCGGCACCGTCGCCGGTCATCTTGAGTTTCAGTAACGGGCGGGCGGCGTTCTCGGCGGCGGCCTTGCCCATCGCCTCCGGGCTGTCCACGCCCAGGGTATACGCCGTGGTCACCGGTTTCGGCGGCGACGGCAGGCCCGCGAGTTTCCAGACCGGCGTGCCGGATGTCTTGGCCTCCAGGTCCCACAGCGCGCAATCGACCGCGTTACGCGCCGCACCCGCCGGCAAGACGTCAAGCAGCTCCAGCCGATCGAGCCCCCCGGCAACCGCCGCCACCACGCCGTTGATCTGTGCGATCACGCTGTCCACCGTCTCGCCATAGCGCGCATAGGGCACGCATTCGCCACGTCCGGTGACGCCGCCATCGGCGATGGCCGCCACCACCACCTCGGCCTCGGTGCGGGCGCCGCGGGAAATTCGAAATACACCACGGATCGGCCAGGTTTCGCGGGCGACAGTCAAAACTCGGGGCATCGGTACCCTCCTCACGCACGACGCGGGCAGCGTGGAAGCCGGGTTATGGTTGGGCCCGGCTCATTTCACGGTCAGCTTGCCGACTTGCACGTTAACCAAAAGATCCCGGTCGAGATACGTGTTCAAGATCCGCCAAGCCCCCGTACGCACCCGTTGGATGCCATCGTAGCCATTGAGCTCCGCCGGGGTGAGACCGGACAGGAACACGATCATCGCGTCTCGTATACGTGGCTCCACCAAGCCGAGGTCAACACGCACGGTCTCGTCGGCCGTCTCGACGGTGATGCTGGCCAATAGGAATACGGGATAGCTGCGCTTAGTGCGCACATTTACCACGAACTCCTCCAGCGTATAAAAATCGGTGCCGAGCGGCGCCCGCTGGCTGCTGGGCGGCGGCACCATATCCTTGGGGTCAGTCATCTCATCACCGCCGCCAAACAGCATCGCCGGACTCAAGCCGGGGATCATACCGGTCATGAAGGCGCCGCCGGCGGCTCCAATCAGAAGCAAAAGCGGCAACACAATAAACAACAGCAACTTCATCATTGGCCGGTTCTTTCAGGCGCCCGCGATTGAGATTCGCGTTGATTCGCGATAAGTCTACATGAGTTCCGTCGGCACCGTCCGGCCGACAACCGACCCACCGATCCGGGAGAAGGCGGAACGACGATGGCCGAACCAGCCAACGACCGGTGGCCCGAGATGGTCAAGGCGCAGCCCGCCCTGACCGAGGAAGACAAGGCGCCCGCCGCATCGGCCAAGGCCGAATCCTTCGCGATTGAACTGGCCGGCGAGAACCTGCTCCTGAAGATCAAGCGCGAGGACGGACGGGTGGCCGTGGTCGAATTGTCACCCGACATGGCGTTCTATCTCCGTGAGTACCTGTCCAATGGCTTAGCAACGATCGGATGGATTCCCAGCGGATCATAGTTGGTGGCTCCGCGGTCTATTTGGAAGAGACACCCCCACCTTCCGGATCCGCCACATCGATCTCGCCCGCCATGTGCTGAGCCACAAGAGCTTCGACTTGGTCGGCGATCTGCTTGCGGGTTTCCGGAGGGAGCGCGTCAAAGGATGATTGCGCCAGCATCATGTCGACGATCTCACCGCTCCGAACGGCTTTGGACATGTCACGCGACACCTCCGAACGGGGTCCCGCGACCTCGATAATGCACCGGGCGAACAACTCGAACGCCTCCTGCTCCGAGAGTCCCGTCATTCTTGTCCCCCCGACGCACTCGCGTAAAGGCCGGGCCCATCATCACGCCATTATCGGCCCATGGCGTAACCTTGCATGCCGCGCGGATTGGCGGCGGCCTTAAGCATGGCGCCGTCCTTGGCGGCGGCGCTCAGCCGACCCTCGGACCAATCCTCGCCGCGCTGAACGTCGTGACCGCGCCGCTCAAGGTCGGCGACAGTCGCATCCGAGAACCGTCCCTCCAGGACCAACCGGCCGGGCGTGCGGCCGCGCGGCCAGAATGAACTCGGGAAATGTTCGCTGTGGAAAGCGGGGCAGTCGATCGCCTCCTGCAGGTTCATGCCGTGATCGGCGTGGTGCAGGAACAGCAAGGTCTGCCACTGATCCTGTTGATCGCCGCCCGGCGTGCCGAACGCCATGTAGGGCTTGCCATCGCGCAGCGCCATGCTGGGTGACAGCGTCGTGCGCGGCCGGCGCTTCGGTCCGAGCGCCGACGGTGAACGCTCATCCAACCAGAACATTTGCGCCCGGTTGCCCATGCAGAATCCCAACTCGGGGATCACCGGCGAGGATTGCAACCAGCCGCCGCTTGGCGTGGCGGAGAACATGTTGCCCTCGGCGTCGATCACGTCGACGTGGACGGTATCGCCCTTCATGGCCCCGCTCTTGGACACGGTCGGCTCGCCCACACCCATGGATTCCAACGCCCTCGGGTCGATCGCCGCGTCGACGCCGAGCGCCGCCTCGACCGAGCCCGCATACCCCTCGATCACCCCAGGGCGCAGATCCAGCGACGCGGTCTCGCCGATCAACGCCCGCCGTTCCGCGTTGTAGGCGGCCGAGAGCAATGTCGCCATCGGCACGTCCACGAAATCGGGATCGCCGTAGAACGCCTCGCGGTCGGCGAAGGCGAGCTTGAGCGCCTCGATTACCGTGTGCACGAAGTCCGGGCCGGTCGGGTCCATGCCGTCGACCCCCATGCCATCGAGCAAGGCAAGGGTCTGCAGCAGCACCGGCCCCTGGCTCCACGGTCCCGGCTTGCAGAGCGTGTACCGACCGTAGTCCTGGGTCAGCGGGTCCTCGTAAGTGCTTTCCCACTCGGCGAGATCCTGGGCCGTCAGCAGGCCGCGATGGCGCCGGCCGGAGACGTCCATCATCGGCGCGGCGTGGAAGAACCGCTCGATCGCCTCGGCGACCCAGCCGCGATACCAAATGGCGCGGGCACGATCGATCACCGCCTCGCGTGAGCCTCCGCCGGCTTCCGCCTCTTGGAGAATGCGGGCGTAGGTGTTGCCCATCGTCGGGTTGGCGAACAGGCTGCCGGGCGCCGGCGGCTCGCCGCCCTTCAGATAAATAGCGGCCGAACTCGGCCATTCGGTCTGAAACAGCACGCGCACCGTCTCGATGGTGGCGGCGATCCGGCCAACCGCCGGATAGCCATTGCAGGCGTAGCCGATGGCCGGCTCCAACACCTCGCGCAGGGACATCGTTCCATGGTCGCGCAGGATTTTGAGCCAACCGTCGAACGCGCCCGGCACCACCGCCGGCAGGAACCCGCTGCCCGGTACCAAGTCAAGGCCAAGGTTGCGCATCGCGTCCAGGGTCATCGCCGCCGGCGACGGACCCTGGGCACACAGAACCCGAGGCCGGCCCTCCTTCACGCTCCAGAACAGCGCCGGCAAGTCCCCGCCCGGGCCGTTCAGGTGCGGCTCGACCACCTGCAGGGTAAAGCCGCAGGCGACCGCCGCATCGAAGGCATTGCCGCCACGTTCCAGCGCGCGCATGCCCACCGCCGAGCCAAGCCAATGAGTGGACGCAACCACCCCGAAGGTGCCGCGAATTTCAGGACGCGTGGTGAACATGGCGGTTCCATTGGAATGAATTTCGCATGGATAACCGCGACACTATAGGTGGGTGCCCGTACGCCCGGCAAGGATTGCCGGGCCAGTGAGCATCAGTCGATGGCCGCCATGGCGTATGAGATCTGTTGCAAAGCACCGCAATCGTCTCTAAAATACTAGGTGGTCGAGAAACGACTGGCTCGTTGGCGTTAGACGATGGGTCGTGACAGAACTGGAGCGTGGCCGTGTTGAACGCATCGGCAGCATTGAGCATTTTGGGCGGCGGCAGCGGCAGCAGCTCGTCGACTATTTCCGCGCTCTCGGCTTTCAAGAATTATGAACGGGATCAGGTCGCCGCGCGCAGGGCGTTCGCGGGCCGATCGGATATCGCCGCCCGCATCGACGATTTCAAGAAATCCGCGAAGAAACTGGAGTCCATCGACGACCTGCTCAAGGACCGCCGGACCTTGGAGTTCGTGCTGAGCGGTTTCGGACTGGAATCCGAAGTCAACAACCCGGGCAAGCTGCGCGCGATCATCGAAAGCGACCCGGACGACATCAATTCGTTCGCCAACCGCTTGTCGGACACGCGGTTCGGCGAATTGACGAAATTCCTCGACACCGCCGAATTCGGCGTGAAGAAGCTGACCCTGTCGACATCGCAAGGGCAGCTCGTCGACAAGTTTCTCACCAGCGCGTTCGAAAAGGAGATCGGCCAGCAGAACCCGGCCGCGCGCGAGGCGCTGTTCTTCCTGCGCCGGATCAACGACGTCAACAGCACGTTCGAGATTTTGGGTGACGCGCCGCTGCGCGCGATCGTCACCAACGCGCTGAACCTGCCGCTGGAGATCGCGCGCCAATCGGTCGAGAAACAGGCATCGCTGATCGAGGCGCGCTTTGACCTTGACGTCTTCAAGGTCGGTGGCAACTCGGAAGCCACGCAAACCCGCCAGGACATCCTGAACGCCGATCTGGCGAGTGTCTCCCTGACGGACAGACGCATTACCGCCGCCACCGATGCCGTTCAAAGCTTGGTCGACACCCTGGAAAACGCGCGCCTGCTGTATCAGGATTACGACAACATCGTCGATCCGGCCGGGGTGAACGCCGCCGAAATCGCGGTGCAGCAGCCGGCGATCCCCAACCTGTTGCTGCAGAAAGGCCTGATCGAGGCGGCGGAACAAGGCGTCATCGACACCCGTGATACGCTGAATCAACATCAGAGCCTCATCACCCAGGCGCGCACCGCCGAGGACAGCGATGCCTTCGATGAAGCCCAGGCGTTTATTCTGGCGCGCGCGGACGAGATCCTGGGCACGAACGGCTTCATCAACAGCGCCACCTATTTCGACCCCAACACCGGCCTGACCCAAAACCTGCTGCGCAATGGCACCGGTGGAGCGCTCCCGGCGGGCATCAGCGCCACCCCGAGCCAGATCGCCACGGTCGTCGACACCGACGGTACCCAGGCCCTTACCACCAGCACCGACCTCGCCACCTTCCTGAATGACATCCAAACCCTGCGCGACGATGCCGCGGCCGCCACTTTCGCCACCGTGTCGGCGGATTTCGTCGCGATCCAGACCACCTTCGCCACCGCCGAAAGCGATTTCTCCGACGCCGAACTCGCGATCGCGATCGACAAATCCAGCTTGGCCGGCAGTGTCGGTTTGGTGGAGTTCGCCACCGAGTTGGACACCCAGTCACTCGCCACCGGTCTGTTGTCCCTGGACGACTCGCTGGCGCGGGCGACCACGGCGGACGAACTCCTGACGACGATCGGTAATCTGGCGCGAGACGCCCTGAACGGTGACGATGTGACCGACGCCTACGCGGCGGCCCTGAGCGCCCTCACGGCGACGGTCAACAATGCCGGAACGGTCACCGATGGCACCACGACGGTCACCCTCGACAATTTGCTGACCGATGGGACCTTTAGCTACACGGTGCTGGCCGGAACTCAGGTTCAAGGCGAGGGCGGTGACCTGGACACCACATTGCTGGCCGGTCTGCCGGCGACGCTGGACGTCACCAACGCCCAAACCTTGCTCGACGATATCGAGGTGACGCTGAGCCCCGCGCTGGAATCCGTGGTCTCGGATCTGCAACGCGACCGTGATGTGCTGGCGTTTGCCGCCAATACCCTTGACCCGCGCGGCGCGCTAGACGCCCAGGTGCGCGAGCTTCAGACCCAGCTCGACCAGACCATCGCCTCGGCTGAGGTCGACGGCAAGAACTTGCTCAACCCCTTCGCCAACGACCTGAAGGTCGCGCTGAACGCGTTGGGCTCGACCGTGACGGTGGAGGTCCAAACCGACTTCAAGGACGATTTCTCGACGGCGTTGGAGAGCTTTGATACGACCGTGCTGTCCGGCGGCACAATCAACGATCGGATCTCGGTGCTGAACGACGCGCTGTTCGCCGCCGGCAGTACCTTGGGCCGGCTCAAGGCCGAATCCTACGCTCTCAATATCCAGCGCGAAATCCTGAGCAGCGAAATCACCGAGATCGAAGGTGAGGGCGGACAGGCAAGCGAGTTCCTGAAACCGATCGCGTTTACCGACGAGGCTCTCAAGTTCATCGAGCGTTATTTGGTGCAGCAGGATCTAGCATCGCAGGGCTTCTCGACCGGCGCGGCCGCGCTCAGCGCCAACGCTGCCTTGGCCAGCCAAATCGGATCGATCCTGCCGCAGGGCGGCAACGGGCTTAATATTCTGGCTTAAGCTTAGGTTCCAGCCACCAGCGGCGCCCGCAATCGGCGCAGCGCGGCGATCACGCTGAGGGCGGTGATCTTGCCGGTCTTCGGGTTCTCCTCGGTCGGTACGTTCTCTATCGTCATGGTGAAGCGGGCTGCGTCGGCCTCCACCGTGATGGTATGGGTGTTGCGCGTTACCGCCGGATCGGCCCAGATTTCAAGCCGGGTCGCGTCCGGTCCGATGCCGGCGAGCGACAGCGCCGCCGCGACATTGACGTTAGCCGGAAAACCGGCGGCGCCGTCACGCGCGCTGCCCTCGAACACCTTCTTGGCCTCGGTCAACCCGTCGACCCCAATCCCGTTCTCCAGCAGATAGGGGGCGCCGGCAAGCCCGCCCGGCGGTTTGCGGGTGACCAACCGAACCTCCTCAATGCCGCCGCCCTCGGCCGCCGCGCGCACCGCGTCCAACCCGATCAACGCGCCGGTCGGCACGATGATCTGGGCGCCGGTCTCGCGTGCCCGGTCGACCAAGTCCATGTGCCGCAGCAGGGCGCCGACGCTGATCGGCAGGAAGATCCGCCCGCGTTCGACCGCCGGGCGGGCCACCTCGTCGAACACCGCCGCCGGCGCGCATTCCACCACCACCTCAGCGTGGTCGGCCAGCTCGCCCAACGGCACCACCGGCACCGGCGTATGAAAGGTCTCCATGTTGCGCCGCGCCTTGTCCACATCGCGCGCCGACACCGCCGCCAGCGTGAGGTTTTCCAGCCGGCCGGCATCGATCGCTCGCGCCACCGCCAAGCCGATCGCGCCGAGGCCGCCGATGCCGACCGTCAAGGTCTTCACACGTGTGTTTGTTGACACAGTCGCCTCGCTCATTAATTTGATGCCATCGGCTCCGGATCGGTCGCCGCAATCTTGTCACTGCGAACACCGCGCCACGAGTCTATAAGGAGGACTCTAAAGCCTCCCGAAATCAACACTTAGGACGGATAGGGGACTTCACTCATGCAGTTCAAGAAAACCCTTCTCGCCGCCGCCGCGGCGGTTGGCCTGCTCGCCGTATCGGCGCCAGCCCACGCCGCGGCCGACATCTCGTGCCGCACCGCCAAGCTGATCGTGCCGTGGGGTGCCGGCGGCGGCACCGACGTAATCTTCCGGACCTTTGTCGAGTCCGCCAACAAGGCCGGCGCCAACCCAGAAATTCAGGTCGTCAACATTTCCGGCCAGGGCGGCAACAAAGGCGCCAAGGAGGCCGTGAAGGCCAAGGCCGATGGCTGCACGCTGTTCGCCATCCATCAAAGCGCGTTGACCAGCTACTTCACCGGCCGCGTCGACTTCACCTGGGACGCGTTCGAGCCGTTGGTCATGCTGACCCGCACGCCGGCGATCTTCGGCGCCAACCCGGACGTGCCGTACAACACCATCGCCGACCTGGTCGCCGCCGCCAAGGCGAAGCCGGGCGAGATCAGCGCCGGTGGCACCCTGGGCTCGACCAGCCAGTTCGTCTTCCTGCTGTTGGAGGACGCGGCGGGGATTAAGTTCAAGCACGTGTCCTATGACGGCACGCGGGAGCGGATGACCGCCCTGCTGGCCAAGAACATCGAGGTTGGCGAGATCAACTTGGCCGCCGCCAAGAAGTACATCCAGACCGACGAGCTCAAGGCCCTGGGCATCACCACCGCCGCGCGCAACGCGGAAATCCCGGATGTCATGACCCTGAAGGAACAGGGCTACGACATGATCTACGGCACCGACCGGGGCCTCATGCTGCCGAAGGGCACGCCGGCCGCGATCGTCGATCATTACGCCGCGATCTTCGAGAAAGCCGCCAAGGATCCGGCCGTGGTCGCCTCGATGGAAGCCAAGGGCACCAGCATCAACTTCCTCGGCCCGAAGGGCGCCGCCGGCTACTGGCAGGATACCTTCGCGCGTTGGAAGCGGATCGCCCAGGAGGTCGGCATCTACAAGGCCGGCAGCTGACACCGCGATCTTGATGTTCGTTGTGTAGAACAGGACGCCGACCGGGGTACCCTTGGTCGGCGTCTGCTTGTATGTAAACCGTAAGCGCCGGCGTACCGGCGATCATGCCAAAGGGGACCGTCATGCGCGTGAGCCGCGACGCCATTGTCGCCGTGCTGTTGCTCGCGTTCTGCGGGGTGATGTGGCACGCGTCCTACGGCATCGAATTGAAAAATTACGCCTCCCTGCAAAGCACGGTGTGGCCGCGGATCATTCTGGGAGCGCTCGCCCTCTTTTCGGCGCTGATGCTGGCCGCCGCCATCGCTAAACCACGATGGGCCGACGCCGAGACCACGACACCGACCGAACGTGACGCCGGTGTCCTCGGCTGGCTTCTGCACTACCGCAACGCGCTCATTATCTATGTCCTTTTCCTGGCCTTCCTGCTGACACTGCCGAAACTGGGCATGTTGCTCGGCGGTGGCTTGTTCGTGTTTCTGTCCCTCACCGCCCTGGGTCGGCCGACCCCACGCCTGATCGGTGTGCACGCGCTGGTCGCTGTGCTGGCGATCGGCGGCATGTGGGCGATCTTCACCTTCGGCCTCGGCGTGATCTTGCCCGAGGGCGAGCTTATTCGGCTCTGACGGGGCGCAACGATCATGTTCGAGAACATCCTCTTTGCGTTCGGCACCATCCTTGCCGTCAAGAACCTGTTGCTGATGACCGTGGGTGTCACCGCCGGCCTGATCGCCGGATCGATACCCGGTTTCACCATCACCATGGCCGTGGTTCTGACCTTGCCCTTCACCTTCGGGTTGAGCGCGGTGGAGGGGTTGGCCACCATGATCGGCGTGTTCGTCGGCGGGCTGTCCGGTGGCTTGATGTCCGGCATTCTGACCGGCATCCCCGGCACCCCGTCGTCGATCGCCACCACCTTCGACGGCTTTCCCATGGCCCGCAAGGGGCAGCCCGGGCTGGCGCTGGGCATCGGCGTCTGGTCGTCGTTCTTCGGCGGCGTCATCAGCGCCATCCTGCTGGTCACCCTGGCCCCGCAACTGGCCCGCCTGGGTCTCGAGTTCGGCCCGTGGGATTACTTCGCGCTGGTCATGTTCGCCCTCACCATCACCGCCAGCCTGGCCGGCGACAACATGGTCAAGGGCCTGATCGCCGGTGCCCTCGGTCTGCTTGCCGCGACCATCGGCGAGGAC
>JABMNR010000211.1 GCA_013203465.1 Alphaproteobacteria bacterium | reverse complement strand
CGATCGCCACCACCTTCGACGGCTTTCCGATGGCCCGCCAGGGCAAGCCGGGCCTCGCCCTCGGCCTCGGCGTCTGGTCCAGTTTCTTCGGCGGTATCCTCAGTGCCGTGCTGTTGGTCGCCCTGGCTCCCCAACTCGCCCGTATCGGGTTGGAATTCGGGCCATGGGATTATCTCGCCCTGGTGCTGTTCGCGCTGACCATCACCGCCAGCCTGTCGGGAGAGGCGCTGATCAAGGGCATCATCGCCGGCCTGCTTGGCCTGCTGGTCGCCACGATCGGTGCGGACGAAGTGAACGGCGTCGAGCGGTTCACGTTCGGCAACGAGATTCTGGAGGGCGGCTTCTCGTTCCTGCCGGTGCTGATCGGATTGTTCGCCTTCAGCCAGTTGTTGTCCGACGTTCAGGACACCGACAAGGCGCGCAAGCCGTTGATGGAATCGGTCGCGGCCAAGGCCATCAAGGTCGAGCATCTGACCGCCATCCGCATGATCTTGGCTCGTTGGTTCAATGTCGTTCGCTCGACCACGATCGGCGTATTCACCGGCATACTGCCGGCGGCCGGCGGCTCGATCTCCAACATCCTGGCCTACGATCAGGCCAAGAAGGCGTCGAAAACCCCCGAAAAGTTCGGCACCGGCTATCCCGATGGGATCATCGCGCCGGAAAGCGCCAACAACGCGACCGCCGGCGGGGCATTGATCACCATGATGGCGCTGGGTATTCCCGGTGACGTGGTGACGGCGGTGATGCTGGGCGCGCTGCTGATCCACAACGTGCAGCCGAGCCCGACCTTCATTTCCGACAACCCCGAACTTGCCTACGCCATCTTCATCGCCTTCTTCCTGGCACACTTCATCATGATCGCCATGCAGTCGTTCTGCCTGCGGGCCTTCCTGCTGGTGGTGCGGGTGCCGATGTACATGATGGCGACCGTGATCCTGGCGTATTGCGCGATCGGCGTGTTCGCGCTGAACAACATCACCGACGACATCTGGACGTTGTTCATCTTCGGGCTGATCGGCTACGCGATGAAGCTGCTGGGTTTCCCCTTGGCGCCGATGATCCTGGGCGTGGTCCTGGGCAACATCGCCGAGCTCAATCTGAACCGCGCGGCCACCTTGTCGGGCGAAGTGGATCAGTTCCTGCTCGACATGGTGCGGCGCCCCTGGTCGCTGTTCTTCCTGATCGTGGCGGCGTTCAGCCTGGCGTTCCCCTGGTATCAGCGGCTGCGTGGTAAGCGGCGGTGGACTCTTTTCTACATCCCGGCGTTGATGCTCTGCCTGGCGGTGCCGCTCGCTCTTATGGGGGGGCCGGTCATGGACGGTTCCGTGCGCACGGTGTTGGCGGTGGCGTTGGTGGCGGGAGCGGTCTATTTTCTCGTCCAACACGCGCGGCGGGGCTGGACACTCGACCCCTCCGACGCCGCCTAGTTCATCGCCGGCCGTTCACGCGGCCGGCGCCGTTCTTCGTAAAAGGGGCCAATCGTGGCGACTATTCAGAATCCGTACCTTCTGTTCCTCGGCGACGCGGCGGATCAGCTGGCCGCCAAGACCGCCAACGGCGTCAAGGTGTGGCGCCCGGAATGGTGCGTCGGCCAAGTCCGGCTGCCCGGCTGCAAGGCCGATCTCGGCCTCGACGACCTGACGATCGCGCAAGGCGCCGAACGCGGCGCCAAGACCGTGATCCTGGGCGTCGCCAACCGTGGCGGCTTCATTCCCGACAGTTGGATCGTCGAGCTGGTCAAGGCACTCGACCTGGGTATGGACATCGCCTCGGGCCTGCACACCAAGATCACCCAGATTCCGGCGCTGGTGGACGCAGCGGAGCGCAACGGCCGGCAGCTGTTCGACGTGCGCCACCCGACCCGTGATTTCGCGATCGCCAACGGCAAGCCGCGCGCCGGCAAGCGCTTGCTGACCGTCGGCACCGACGTATCGGTCGGCAAGATGTTCACCACGCTGGCCGTCGAAAAGGAGATGCGGGCGCGCGGCCTGAACGCCGATTTCCGTGCCACCGGCCAGACCGGCATCTTTATCGCCGGCTCGGGTGCCTCGATCGACGCGGTGATCGCCGATTTCATTTCCGGCTGCGTCGAATGGTTGGCGCCGGAGAACACGCCCGATCACTGGGACCTGATCGAAGGCCAGGGCTCACTCTACAACGTGTCCTATTCCGGGGTAACGCTCGGGTTGATCCACGGCAGCCAGGCCGACGCCCTGGTTATGTGCCATGAGATCGGCCGACCGCACCTGCGCGGTCTGCCCGACTACCCGGTGCCGGAAATCCCGGCGGCGATGGAAACCATCCTGCACATGGCCCGGATGGTGAACCGCGACGTCAAATTCGTCGGTGTCAGCCTCAACACCAGCAATGTCTCGGCTGACGAAGCCACCGCCTTCAAGGCGAAAACGGCGGCGCAGACCGGCCTGCCGGTGGTCGATCCGTTGAAGGACGGAGTGGCGCCGATCGTCGACCGGCTTATGGCGGGCTGACCCCAAGTTGGCGGGCGGCTTCGGCCTCCAGCCGGGTGGTGGCGGTTTCAATCACCTCCTCCAACCGGGCGATGAAGGCGTCTCGATCCAGGCCCGGCGGAATCGGTGGCAACACCTCCACCACCACGGTACCGGGACGCTTCCAGAAGGCGTTGCGGGGCCAAAACATGCCCGAATTCAACGCGATCGGCACCACGGGTACACGCAACGTCCGGTACAGCGCGAACACGCCCGGCTGATAGGGTTTGTGATCGCCGGGCGCCACGCGGGTGCCTTGCGGGAAGATCAGGATCGACCGGCCTCCGTCGATCACCGGCCGCGCCGCCCGGACAATCAGCTTCAACGCCGCGAGCCCGTCCGAGCGGTCGATCGGCACCATGCCGGAGCCGTTGATGAAGGCGCCGAAGATCGGAATCCGGGTCAACTCGCGCTTCAGCACGATCGCCGGTTCGTTGAGCAGTTCGTTCAGGAACAGGGCTTCCCACGCCGATTGGTGCTTGGCGGCGAAAATCACCGGCTCGGACGGCAGATGCTCGGCGCCGCGGATTTCCAGCTGAATGCCGGCGACCCACCGCGTCGTCGCCAACATCAGGTTGATCCAGTTGCGGCGCACCCACATGACCGCGGGCCGCCCCACCAACAACGCCGGCCAGCCGAGGAGGACCACCAATGCCGTAGCGCTGAAGAACAGCAGGTTGAAGATCAGGGAACGCAGAACGATCATGCCCCGGCTATACCCGAGACACCTAGGGAATGACCAGCCACGTGAACGCTCTCGCCGACCGTTTGATGCCGATCCTGGAGGACGCCGCCCGCCGGCGCGCGACGCTGACCTACGCCGAGCTGGCGCACGCCGCCGACGTGGCGCCGCCGCACAGCATCCACAAGACCACCGAGGCTTTGCAGACACTGATGGCCGTCGATGCGGCGGCCGGTCGCCCCCTGCTTGCCGCGGTCGTGGTATCGGCCAAGCGCGGCGGAGCACCCGCCCCGGGATTCTTTCAGACCGCGCGCGCGGTTGGCGTCTTTTTCGGCCCGGATCACGGCCCGCAGGCCGAGACCTTCCACGCGATCGAGTTGGATCGGGTGTGGGATGCCTATGGTTCCCGCGCGAGATGAAGGGTGCCAACCGCGTGGAAGGCATCCCAAACCCGGCGGATCGCCGCCACGGCGGCCGCATTGTCAAAACCCTGGCGGTGTAGCGTCTCGATTACCCGGCCGATCGTCGGTTGTTCGGGTAACAGGCCGACCACTATTGCCTCCGACGGCTCGAAGGCGACCCGTAGGGTCCGGGTCATTCCACCGAACTTCAGATCGATCTCCACGGCCTGGCCGGCCGCCGCCGAGATCTGGGAAAACACATCCGCTTTCAGCGCGCGCGGGACTAAACGGGTTGTCTCCTCGCTCAGCCACACGATCATATCGGCGGCGGCGCGAGCTGTAGGCGCCGCGAAGAACTCGTGAACATGCAGCGTACCTTGCAGCCATTCGGCCATCTGCGCCCGGTCGATCGGGTTCATGCCGCGCAGCCGATCGTGCAACGCGGCGTCGCGGCAGTGTCGTTCCGGCGCGTAGAGCCCGGCCGGCACGAAGGCACGGATCGCCAACCCACCGATCGCGCAAAGCGCCGCCAGATCCCGCACCTCGAACGCACGATCGTTCGGGTTCAGGAAACGGTCGGCCAGTTCCACATCATCGAGGTTCGGCAGGTCGGCCAGATGCGGGTTCTTCCGCACCCAATTGTCGGCGGGAAGCCCGTTCAGGAACGTCCGGGCGAGATCGACCGTCGGTTCGCCCTCCGGTCCCGAGAGCAGGCGGAGCGCTTTCTGCACCGGATAGATGCCGGTTCGGCCCAGCGCACCGTAAGCCATCACCCCGATTCCACCCTCGTCCGTCAACAGACCCGACAACCGGCGCAGCGTCACCGCCGGATCGGCGACATGGTTGATGACGCCGTACAGCTCGATGTAGTCGAAGCGGCCAATCTGCTCGGCGTCGAGCGCTTCCAACGGGCCGACGATGTAGCGAACGTCCTGCACACCGTACGCTTCGGCCCGCCGGCGGGCGATCGTGGCGGACTCCTCCGACAGATCGGCGTAGACCAGTTCGTGTCGAAGCTTGGCGGCTTGGAGCGCGGCTCCCAACAGCATCACCGACTGCCCGGTGCCCCCACCGGCGATCAGCACCCGCACCGGCCGGTTTGCCGGCATCGTCCCATCGAATACATGATGGCGAATCGACGACAGATCGTTCAGCAGATGGCCGATCCCCGCCGGCCCGCCCTCCGGCAGCCGTGGATAGGGGAACCGCCGGTAGAACGCACGCACGCGCGCTGTCACCGCGTCGCCCTGATCGGCATCATCCGACATTCCATATCCTCCGGGTGCCCATATACTCGACCCTCTTGCCCGCACCGCCTACCATCCCGACCGGGAGGACGCCAAGCATGACCGACGACATCACCCACCCCCGTGGCCTGGCCAATGGGCTGACCAACTACGGCGATAACGAGTTCAGCCTGTATCTCCGGCGCTCCATGGCGTCGTCGATGGGCTACAGCCGCGAGGCGTTGTCGAAGCCCGTGGTCGGCATTTGCAGCTCGGGCAGCGGCTACAACAACTGCCACCGGCTGATGCCGGAGCTGGTCGAGGCGACCAAGCGCGGGGTGATGATGGCCGGCGGGCTGCCGATCGAGTTCCCGACCATCTCCCTGGGCGAGACTTTCCTGAACCCGACCTCGCTGATGTACCGCAACCTGATGAGCATGGATGTGGAGGAAATGATCCGCGCCCAGCCGATGGACGCGGTGGTGGTGATCGGCGGCTGCGACAAGACACTGCCGGCTCAGCTCATGGGGGTGGCGAACGCCGGGGTGCCGGTGGTCTATTGCGCCGTCGGGCCGATGCTGACCTCGCCCTACAACGGTGAGCGGCTCGGCGCCTGCACCGATTGCCGGCGGTTTTGGGGCAAGTACCGCGCCGGCGAGATCGACGACAAGACGATCAAGGAGGTCGAGGGTCTGCTCGCCACCACGGCCGGCACCTGCGCGGTCATGGGCACCGCCAGCACCATGGCCTGTCTCGGCGAGGCCCTGGGCATGATGTTGCCGGGCACCGCCGCCATCCCGGCGGTCCACGCCGACCGCTTGCGCGCCGCCGAAGCGTCCGGCCGCCGCGCCTTGGCGCTGGCCTTGGCCACCGGCAAGGACCAGCTGCTGCCGCGCGACATCATCACCCCGGACTCGGTCGAGAACGCGGTACGCGTGCTGTTGGCGATCGGCGGCTCGACCAACGCCATCGTGCATCTGACGGCGATCGCCGGGCGATTGGGTATCCCGGTGCCCCTCGACCGACTGAACGTGCTGTCCGACACCACCCCGGTGCTGGTCGACCTGAAGCCGACCGGCGAGCACTACATGGAAGACCTGTTCGCCGGCGGCGGGCTGGTCGGTGTGCTGAAGGAGCTGCGGCCGCTGCTGCATCTCGACTGCATGACCGTGGCGGGGGAGACCCTGGGCGAGCGGCTCGACCGGCACGAGGGCTTCATCGATCCGGCGATCGTCCGACCACTCGACAGCCCGTACCAGGCCAAGGGCGGGCTGGTGGCGCTGTTCGGCTCGCTGGCGCCGCGCGGTGCCATCCTCAAACGCTCGGCCGCCGATCCCACCCTGTTCGAGACCGAGGCGCGGGCCGTGGTGTTCAGCAGCCTGGAGGATCTAGCGGCGCGGATCGACGATCCCGATCTGGACGTGCGGGCCGACGATATCCTGGTGCTGCAGAACGCTGGGCCGAAAAGCCCCGCCGCCATGCCCGAGGCCGGCTATCTGCCGATCCCGAAAAAGCTGGCCCGCGCCGGCGTGAAGGACATGATCCGCATTTCCGACGCCCGGATGAGCGGCACCGCCTTCGGCACCATCGTGCTGCACGTCACCCCGGAAGCCGCCGAGGGCGGGCCGCTCGGCCTGGCGCGCACTGGTGACCGTATCAAGCTGTCGGTCGAGAACCGCTCGATCGATCTGCTGGTCGATGCGGCGGAACTCGAACGGCGGCGCGCCGAGGGCGACGCCACGGCGGTGCAGCCGACGTTCAAACGCGGCTACCGCAAGCTCTACATGGACCACGTGATGCAGGCCGACGGCGGGGTCGATTTCGACTTCCTGCGCGGCGAATGAGGGAGGAAAATATGTCCGAGATCAAAACCGAATTCGTGATGGAAATGCGCCTGAGCGTCGCCATGCCGCTGACACCGATCGGGCAGAGCCAGTACGGCGACCGGCGTATCGCCCGGGTCACCGGCGGCACCTTCGAGGGGCCTAAACTCAAGGGCACGGTGCATGACGGCGGCGGCGACTGGATCATCAACCGCCCGGACGGGGTGACGCAGCTCGATGTGCGGCTGACCATGCAGACCGGCGATGGCGCGCTGATCTACATGACCTATACCGGCCTGCGTCACGGTCCGGCCGACGTCATGGCCAAGCTCGCCGCCGGCGAGGCGGTCGACCCCGCGCGCTACTACTTCCGCACCACGCCGTATTTCGAGACCGCGTCCGACGGTGCCTACGCCTGGATGAACAAGGCGTGTTTCGTCGGCACCGGCCACCGTGAGCCCACGGGCCCGATCTACCGGGTGTTCCAGGTACTGTAGCGCCGCCTCTCTCGCCTTCCCGGGCTTGACCCCGGCTCTCCGGCCGGGGATGCGGAAGAGTTGGAGATATTGGACCGTACAGTCGATTTACCCCCGCCTTCCCGGGCTTGACCCGGGATCCAGCCGCGCGGGTCAATGAAGCTCGGGCTCTTTGGTTGGGGACGCGGAAGGAGTGTCCGGAATTGCGCTGACGGACGGCTCCGGAAACCGCCACAGCTCGGCGGCGTTGTCGAGCAGAATGCGGTCGCGAAGGCTTTCGTCCTCGGTCCATTCAAGCAGCAGGTCGAGCAGCGCCCGGTCATCCGGCGGCGCCTCGAACGCCGAGGGGTGCGGCCAGTTGCTGCCCCAGACCAAGCGCTCCGGCGCGAACCGGACAAGCTGACGGGCGATCCGGGTCTGATGTTGCCAACGCGGCGGGCCGTCGCCGCTTTCCTCCGGCCCCGAGAGCTTGACCCACAGCTTGTCGGCATCGATCAGGCGCAGCAGCGCCCGCATGCCCGGGCCGCGATCGCCGATCGGCCCGAGGAAACAGCCGAGATGATCGAGGATCACCCGGCCGGGCCAGGCACGGATGCGCTGCTCGACCTCATGCAGGAAGCGGCCGTCCATCTGCAACGCGACATCCCACCCGGCGAGATCATGCACCCGGCCGGCCAAACGATCGGTGTCGGTCCAGTCGATCAGCCGCCAGGGATCGCGCATCTGGAACCGGGTGGCGACACACCCGGCGGCTTCGAGATCGCGCAGCTCACCGTCCGACACCTCAGGGCTCACCGCCGCCACACCGCGCGCATGACCGATCCCCTCGCCGCTCGGCCCGGTATCCAACGCCTCCAGCGCATCGATCAAACAATCGTGGTCGAAACCGTAGACACTGGATTGCACCACCACCACCCGATCCAGGCCCAAACGACGCTGCACCGCGCGGTAGTCGTCGACGGTGAACGGCGCCGGCCGATAGGGCGCGCGATCCCAAGGGGGAAACCGCTTGGGATCGGCGAAGATATGGATGTGGCCATCGCAGGCGCCGGGAACCGTCGGTGGCCCGCCCTCGACCGGCGCCGCCTCTCCCTCCTCGGGGTCTTCGTTGGCGAGTGTCGTCAGCCGTTTCGCGACATCGCGTTCCGGCTCCGAGCCTGGCGGTGGCGGCAACTCATAGAACAACGGGTCGCTCGGCAGGATCAGGCCAGATGTCTTGGGGGCTTTCGCCATGCCGGCAGCTTTCGCGAAGGGGCGGTATCTACCCCTTGCTTGTCACGCGGATCGCGCAGTGTCGAGCCGAGTGTCCTGGTGCCGCGATCCGACCACTAGCGCCCGTGGAACACCGGCTTGCGTTTCTCCATGAAGGCGGTGCGGCCCTCCTGGTAGTCCTGGCTGTCGAAGCAATCGGTGATCAGGCCGCGGATCAGGCCGTTGTCGAGATCGCCCCGCCCCTTGGTCAACTCGTCGATGGTGAGTTTCGAGGCCCGGATCGACAGCGGCGCGTTCTCGGCGATGCGGTCGCACATCGCCTCAACCGTCGACAGCAGAGCGTCAACCGGCACCACCTCGTTGACCAGTCCCATGGCCAGCGCCTCGGCCGCCGAATAGCGCTTGGCGGTGAACAGAATTTCCTTGGCCTTGGACGGGCCGATCAGCTTGACCGCGTTGCTCAGGTTCAAGATATCGTAGGCGATGCCGAGCCGGCCGGCGGGAATGCCGAACACCCCATCCTCGGCGGTGATCCGGATATCGGCGGTCAGCGCGATGCCGAGCCCGCCGCCCATGCAGAAGCCCCGGATCATGGCGATCACCGGCTTGTCGATGCCGAGCATCGCCCGCCGGGTGGCGAGCGAAATCCCGGCGTAGCGTTCCGCCGCCTCGGCGTTGGCCCGGTTCTGCTCGAACTGCGAGATATCGGCGCCCGAGGCGAAGGCCTTGTCCCCCGCCCCGTGCATGACCACACAGCGCACCGCGCCGTCCTTGGCGAAGGCGTCGAAGCTGGCGGCGATCGCCTCCCACATATCGAGCGAGATGGCGTTGCGGCGCGCCGGATTGTTGATGGTCATCCAGCCGACCGACCCCCGCACGTCGGCGAGGATCTTGTCGGTTCCGAGATCGAGCATGGCGCGGCTCCCTTGATCCAGTCGTCGAGCGGGTCAGATGACCTTGGCGGATTGTAGCGCGTCGATCTCGGATTGGCTCAACCCCAGCTCGGCCAAGATCTCGCCGGTATGCTCGCCAAGGCCCGGCGTGGCGGACCGCATCTTCTGCTGGGTACGGGACAGCTTCACCGCCTGGCCGACCAGCTTGATGTTGCCCCGCGTCGGGTGGACCACCTCGGGCGCCATCGCCAGCTCTTGCACCTGGGGGTCGGCGAACACCTCGTCCATCTTGTAAATCGGCCCGGACGGCACCCCGGCCTCGGCCAACGCCTCGATCCAGTCGTTGGTCGACCGCCGACGGGTGTAGGTGGCGATCTCCTCGTTCAGCGCATCGCGGTTTTTCAACCGCCCTTTCGGCTCGGCATAGTCCGGATTGTCGTAAATCTCCGACGCGCCGAGGGTATCGCACAGCCGCTTGAACAGGTGCTGGGCGCTGGCCTGGATGTTCATCGCCCCATCCGAGGTCTCGTACACACCGGTGGGAATGTGGACCGGATGGTTGTTGCCCGCCTGCCCCGGCACGTCGCCATCCATCAGATAGCGCGCGGCCTGCAGGTCCATCATGGTGATCTGCGCCTCCAGCAGCGAGGTGCACACCCATTGCCCCTCGCCCGAGCGTTCGCGTTCCAGCAGCGCGATCAGGATGCCCATCGCCAGATTGAAGCCGGCTGTCAGATCGGCGATCGGAATGCCGACCCGCACCGGCCCCTGGCCCGGCAGGCCGGTGACCGACATCAACCCGCCCATGCCCTGGGCGATCTGATCGAGACCGGGACGGTTGCGGTACGGCCCCTCCTGACCGAATCCCGAGATGCTGCCGTAGACGATGCGTGGGTTCAGCGCCCGCACCGCCTCGTAATCGATGCCGAGCCGGTGCTTCACGTCGGGGCGGAAATTCTCGACGATTACGTCCGCCCGCTCGGCCAGTTTGAAGAAGATGTCGCGGCCTTGCCCGGACTTCAGGTCCAGGGTCATGCTGCGCTTGTTGCGGTGCAAATTCTGAAAGTCGAAACCGTCCCGCGCGCCGCCAAGATTATCCTGGCCGGCCGACGGAGGCAGCTCGATCTTGATCACGTCCGCGCCCCAGTCGGCGAGTTGACGCACCGCCGTGGGCCCGGCCCGCGCCCGGGTCAAGTCGATGACGCGAAGATTGGACAGGGGACCGGTATCGGCAGTCATCGCACGGCTCCTCTGGTAGCGAACGGCGCCATCACTTGGCGTTCCAACGGCGTTGCAGGTGATCGAACATCATCGGCCCGCACAGACCCAGGATGGTCAGCACGAACAGCAGCAGCGCGATCGGGTGGTCTAGGAACTGGGTTAGATCGCCATCGAACCGCGCCAAAGCCCGCTTCAAATTCGTTTCGACCAGCTCGCCCAGAATCAGGCCGATGGCCACCGGCACGACCGAAAAGCCGAACCGCCGCATCACGAAGCCCAGCAAGCCCGCGCCGATCATGATCCAGACGTCGATCATCGACTGGTCGAGCGAATAGGCGCCCACCACCGACAACACGAACACCGACGGCCACAGGAAGGTGTTCGGGATCAAGGTCAGGCGCGCGAACAGCTTGGCGCCGAACATGCCCAGGAAGAAAAACATGATGTTGGCGATCAGCATCGCGCCGAAGATCGCGAAGACGAACTCCGGCTGTTCGGTGAACAGGTGCGGGCCGGGTCGGATGCCGAGCACCAGGAACGCGCCGAGGATCACCGCCGTGGTTGCCGAGCCGGGAATGCCCAGCGCCAAGGTCGGCACCATGGCGCCGCCGGTCGCCGCGTTGTTGGCGGCTTCGGCGCCGGCGATCCCCTCAATCGCGCCTTTGCCGAACTCTTCCTTGTTCTTGGACCAGCGCTTGGCCTCGTTGTAGCCGATCAGCGAGGCGACGGTGGCGCCCTCGGCCGGCAGGATACCGATGAAGGTGCCGATGCCACAGGACCGCAGGATGGTCTTCCAGGTCTTCTTGTAGTCAGCCCGCGACGGCAGCTTGACCGCCGTCATCGTCACCCGGTCGACGACCCGGTGCAGGGCCGAGGACTGAACCAACAACTCACTGACCGCGAAAATCCCGATCAGCACCGGAATGAAGCTGATGCCCTCGCTCATCTCGGCTTGCCCGAAGGTGAACCGCTCCACCCCGGTCATCAGATCCATGCCGACCGTGGCGAGCAGCAGGCCCAACACGCCGGCCATCAGGTTCTTGACCGATGAGCCGGCACTGACCGACGCCAGCATCGACAACCCGAACAGGGCGAGCGCGAAGTACTCCGGCGCGGTGAACTGGTAGGCGAGCCGGGCCAAAGAGGGGGCCGCGACCATCAACACGATGACGCTGAAGATACCGCCGATGGTACTGGCCACCGTCGCCATGCCAAGCGCGCGGCCGGCTTCACCGCGTTGCGCCATCGGAAAGCCGTCGATACAGGTTGCCGCCGCCGCCGAGGTTCCCGGCGTGTTGATCAGGATGGCGGTGATCGCCCCGGCATAGGTCCCGGCGCAGTAGATCGCCGCCAGTAACGCGATCGCCTGCAACGGGTCCATGGTCAGGGTGAACGGCACCAACAAGGCCGTCGCCATGGTCGAACTCAACCCCGGCAGGGCGCCAATGACCACGCCGCCAACCGTGCCCAGAAAGATCACCAGCAACAGATAGGGGTCGAGCAACGCGCCGAAGCCGGCGACAAAACCTTCCACCATTGGAGACCCGCCTAGTCGTAATAGAGAGAGGTCAGAAGCCCGCGCGGAAACCGCACTTCGAGGATATGATCAAAGCCAAAGAAAATGATCGCCGGCATGACCACACCGACCGCGACGACCCATTGCCACCGTCGCTCGCCCCAGAGCAGGGCCAGAGCGATGAAGAACACCGCGAAGGCGAGGAACAGGTCAATCTCCATCACCGCCAGGAACAGCACCACGATGACGGCCGATACCCAGGTCACCCAGGGCAACGGCGTTCGCGGGCGCTCCGCCGGATGCGCCAGCCCCTGAACCACCATAAGCGCGGTCAGCCCAAGCAAAACGTACAGCAGGAACTGCGGGAACTCGTGCGGCATCAACCCCGGCGACAGCCGGGGCGGCACCCGCGCGAAGGTCGTGGTCATCCAGAACACCCAACCGGAGAACACCAAGATCGCGACCGCGATCCTGATCTCGTCCCGCCGCCACAGCGGGACCGGGGGAGCGAACTCCCCCGATCGCTGTGTCACGTCATGATCGGACATGGCACGATCGCATCTTGAGTGCGTGCCGCCGTCATTTCACCTCGAAGCCGGCTTCCTTCAGCGCCTGCCGCATCTCGGTGTAGAGCTGCTTGACCTGTTTGCCCCAGACGTCCGCGCCGGCGACGCTGTCCGAGGTCAAGCCGACCGACGTCAGGAAGCCCTGATAAACGCCATGGCTCATGCCCTTGAGCATCTTCGCTTCAAGAATTTTCACGCGGTCCTCGGGGACACCCTTGCGCACCGCGAAGCCACGAACCGTGGAGAACACCACGTCGTAACCGAGGTCCTTGGCCGTCGGCACATCCGGGATCGGCGCCATGCGCTTCTCGGCCAGCACCACCATCGGGCAGATATCGCCGGCGGAAATCTGCGCCTCGGCCTCGGACAGATTGAGCACGCCGATGTGCACCGCACCCGCCACCAGATTGGTCGCCAACTCGCCACCACCCTTGAACGGCACTATCTTCGCCGGCTTCAAGCCTGCTCGACCGGTGAAGATGTAGGCCGACACATCATCGATCGAACCGACATGGGTGGTGCCGTAGGTCACCGTGTTGGCCTTGGAATACTCGATGAACTCGGCCGGGGTCTTGAACGGCGCGTTGTTGCAGCTGGCCATCAGGATCTGCGGATCGTCGGTCGCCCGCGCGATGGGAACAATGTCGTCCATCGTCATCGTGCTCTTGCCCTGGGCCAACTGGGCGATGTGCCCGATGGTCAGAGCGAACACCGTGTAGCCATCGGCCGGCCGGGTCATGGTGTAGTTCATCGCCGCGGCACCGCCGCCGCCGCGCTTGTTGACGACCACCATGTCCTGTTTCATCTCGCGCCGCGTGCGCAGCATCATCATACGCGAGGTAACATCCGTCCCGCCGCCGGCACCGGCATGGGTAACGACCTCGATTTCCTTGCTCGGAAACTCCTCCGCCATCACCGGCGGCGCCGCCAAGGCGGCCACCGCCAGACCGGTCAGAACCAGCCCGCCACGTATCATCCCCTTATGGGTCCGCATTTGAATTCCTCCCTCGGCTTGCTTTTATTTGGTATACCAAACGCCAAAGCCAGCGTGACGGCAGGACCGGGAGATGTCAAACTCGATTCTGAAGCTGGCTAAAAGGTAAAGAAACTGTCTCCTTTTAGGCGAATTTTTTCTGGATGCTGATCGCAGCAGGATCACTGTCGAAGGTCTTTTTTGTATGCCAGAGTCATCGCCCATCGATCACCTCCACGCCGAACCCGACGCCCACCGAGCCGCCCCGGTCGAGCCGCCGCCGCCAAGCATGGCCGAGGCATCCCCCACGCTCGCGCAGGTCGTCGCGGCCCGCTTGCGCGACATGATCGCCCAGAACGACTTGCCGCCCGGCACGCGGATTCGCGAGCGTACGATCGCCGAGCAATTGGCGGTGTCCCGCACACCGTTGCGCGAGGCGTTGCGCATCCTGGCGACCGAGCGGCTGGTCGAGCTGCTGCCCAACCGGGGCGCGATGGTCTGCGCACCGGAACCCAAGCATGTGAAGGACCTGCTGTCGGTGCTCAAGGCGCTTGAGGCCCTGGCCGGCGAACAGGCGGCCGATAACGCCAGCGACGCCGAGATCGCCGAGGTTCGCGCGCTGCACTACGAAATGCTGGCCTGTTTCGAGCGCAAGGATCGGTTGGCCTATTTCAAGTTCAACCAGGCCATCCACCATGCCATCGTGCGGGCGGCGCATAACGAGCCCTTGGCCGAATTGCACAGCCAGACCAATGCCCGGCTGTATCGCATCCGCTACATCTCCAACCTGAAGAACGGCAATTGGCACACCGCGATCGAGGAGCACGAGCGGATTCTGGACGCCTTCACCCGCCGCGACGCCAAGGCCCTGTCGCAAATCCTGCACGACCACCTCGGCAGCACTTGGACCAAGGTGAACGAGATCGGGTTTTGAGGAAGCTGTTTTAACGTTCAGGACACCGCCATGTGGACAATCGAGCCCGAAACCAGCTCAATTTGGCGTGAAATCGCCGAGCTGCATGTGTTCTTCGTCGACTGGTTCACCGGCGCCTGTGCCGATGACGATGCGATCTTCGACGCCCGCTTCACGTCCCGGTTTGATGCAAACGCGCTCTATGTGATGCCCGGCGGCGACGTGCACGCGTTCGCATCCTTCGCGGCCAAGTTCCAAGCGGCGCATGGCAGCAACCCGAACTTCGGCATCCACATTCGCTCCGTGCGCTCACGTGCGCTCGGCGAGGAACAGGTTCTGGCGCTTTACGAGGAGCTTCAGCGTGGCGCGAAAGCCTCCGAGCACGCCGAGAACGCGCGGCTGACCACCGCTGTGTTCCGTCAAGACGCCACGATGCCGAATGGGCTAAAGTGGCTGCATCTGCACGAGACATGGCTGCCGGAGGACGCGCGCGCGGCGGCGGACTTCGCTTGGTGAGAAAGGGGAGGTTCGTGGCGCGCCAACCGGGAGGACGGCAATGATCTCGATCGCCTGCAACGCGGGTCTCTCCTTCGAGCTGACCCGGGAGTCCACCGCCCTGATCGCCATCGACCTGCAGCGCGACTTCCTCGACCCGGCGGGATATATCGCCGCCGCCGGCGACGACATTTCGAGCATGCGCGCGATCATTCCGAACGCGGTCGCCTTGCTGGACGCCGCGCGCGGCACGGGGGTCACGGTGATCCATACCCGCGAAGGCTACGCCGCCGACCTGTCCGACATGCATGCACTCAAGCGCGACCGGAACGCAGCCGGCCAACCCGGCCCGCTCGGACGTCTTCTGATCCGAGGCGAGCCCGGCCATGCCCACATCGCCGAATGCCAGCCATCGCCCGACGAGGTGATTATCGACAAACCGGGCTTCGGCGCCTTCTATCGCACCGATCTCGACGCCATCCTGCGTGACCGGGGAATAGATCGGCTGATCCTGTTCGGGGTGACCACCCAATGCTGCGTCGCCTCGACCCTGCGCGAGGCGGTGGACCGGGGTTTCCGCTGTCTTACCGTCGAGGACGCCTGCGCCGCGACCACGCCAGCGCTGCACGACGCGGCAATCTCGCTGATCTATGGCGAGAACAACCTGTTCGGTTGGGTCAGCGGCACGGAACGGGTGCTCGCGGGGCTGCGGGGCTGATACCGATGTTAAATCAGCTGAAACACCCGAGGTGTGCCCGACCGTTCGGGCACGTGAAGGATCATCGAGCATGAGATCAAGCTGTGAGGTGATTGGCCAGGAATTGACGTTGCCCGCGAGCCTCCTTACTTTTCCTTACAGGAGATCGTCATGACAATACGCAGCAAAATCACCTCCAAGGCCCAGACCACCATTCCAAAGGAAGTACGCGGCGCGTTGGGCGTTGGCCCCGGTGACGCGATCGAATACGAGATCGACGGCAGGGTTGTACGAATTCACAAGGTTGACGCGCGCGACACGGATTATCTCACCGCCCTCGACCGGACCTTGTCGGAGTGGCATGAGGACGCCGACGCCAAGGCCTATGACCGCCTCTGAAACCCCCGGACTTTTCGAGCCTGGGACGGTTGTCGTCGTGCCGTTCCCGTTCGCGGATGTTGCGGTATCGCGCCCCCGACCCGCCTTGGTATTGTCGACATGTGATCATCAAGCAACGTCGGGATGCGTGGTGCTCGCCATGATCACCACCGCTCGGGACAGTGCCTGGCCAAGCGATGTCCCGTTGAGCGATGTCGGATCAACGGGATTACGCACGCCGTCGGTTGTCCGGACCAAGATATTCACCCTCGACCGCGCGCTTATCGACCGTCCTATCGGATCGTTGTCCGATGATGATCGCAAACGGGTACGCCAATCCATCATTGGTGTCCTTGGGCTCTGATACCCGTTCACGGGCCAGACCACAGCGCGGCGATCAAATCAGCTGAAAAACCCCGCCGCTGGCCTTGTAGGCGTGCAGTGCCGCGAGGGTGCGGGAGACCGGCGGCGTGCGGTCTTCCGGAAGGTCGTCCTGAGCGAACCATCGCACGTCCAGGCTCTCATGCCCGTCGGGGCGGGGGGTGCCCGACCATTCGGTGACGTGAAAGATCATCGAAAACGCCTGCAGCACATCGCCATTGGGGTAGTGGATGAGGTCGTGGACCGGATCGCTGGCGAAGCCGACCGGCACCATTCGATGAGCGACAAGGCCCGCCTCTTCCTCAAGCTCCTGACGCGCCGTCGTCTCGATGCTCTGACCCAACTCGGCCGAGCCGGCGGGCCAGCCCCACAGCTTGAAGTCGCCGCGTTTGATCAGCAGGATCTGGCCCGACCCGTTCTCGACGATGACGCGCGCGCCCGGCATCGCCACCGGGCGGGAGCCGATAAGCGCGCGGAGCTGGCCGAGGTAGCTGTCCTCAAAACTCGGCATGACTGCCTCTGTGACGGCACCGGCCCGCTCCCCCGCCCGGCCACCCACGCGAGTATCCTGGATGGGTGGCCGGGCGGGGGAGCGGGCCGGCTCGGGAACCGTTGAAACCGTTACATCACCTACATCACCGCGCCGATCTGCCACGGGATGAACTCGTGGTCGCCCATGCCCTGGGCCTCGGACATCGTCTTGTCACCCGACGCCACCTGCAGCAGCCGGTCGAAGATGCGCTGGCCCATCACCTCCATCGAGATGCCCTCGTCCAGCACCGCGCCGCAGTTGATGTCCATATCATCGGACATCCGCCGGTACATCGGCGTGTTGGTGGCGAGCTTGAGCGACGGCGCCGGCTTGCAGCCGTAGACCGAGCCGCGGCCGGTGGTGAAACAGACGATGTTGGAGCCGCTCGCCACCTCGCCGGTGATCGAGCACGGGTCGTAGCCGGGGCTGTCCATGAACACGAAGCCCTTGGTGTCGACCGGCTCGGCATACTTGTACACCCCGGTCAGGTTGGTGGTCCCGCCCTTGGCCGCCGCGCCCAGCGACTTCTCCAGGATGGTGGTCAGCCCACCGCGCTTGTTGCCGGGCGAGGGATTGTTGTTCATCTCACCGCCGTTGCGGGCGGTATAGTCCTCCCACCACTTGATGCGCTCGACCAGCTTCTCACCGACCTCGCGGCTGACGGCTCGGCGGGTCAGCAGATGCTCGGCGCCGTAGATTTCCGGGGTCTCGGCCAGTACCGCCGTCCCGCCATGACGGACCAGCAAATTGGCCGCCTCGCCCAGGGCCGGGTTGGCGGTCATGCCGGAATAGGCGTCCGAGCCGCCGCATTGCAGCGCCAGGGTCAGCTCGCTCGCCGGGCAGGTCTCGCGCCGGGCCTTGCCGGCATCGGGCAGCATGTCGCGGATCATACCCGAGCCCCACTCCACGGTCTTCCGCAGCCCGCCGGCGTCCTGGATGTTCATGGTCTGGAAATGCGGTCCCCGCTCGATGCCATAGGCCTCCAGCAGGAAGTCGATCTGGTTGACCTCGCAGCCGAGCCCGACCATCAGCACGCCGGCGAAATTCGGGTGCCGCGCCATGCCCCACAGCACCCGCTGCAAGTTGCCGTACCCCTCACCGTTATCCGCCATGCCGCAGCCGGTGGAATGGGTCAGCGCCACCACGCCATCGACCTGCGGATACTTGGCCAGAACGTCCGGCGTGATCGCCTCGGCGATGTAGCGCGCCGCGGTGGCCGAGCAGTTCACGCTGGTCAGCACGCCGATGTAGTTGCGGGTGCCGACCCGTCCGCCGGGGCGCTTGAAACCCTGGAACGTCGCGCGCTCACTGTCGCTAACATAGGCGGTGGGCCTGGCGTCGACGCCGAAGGCATAGTCGCGCTCGAAATCCCGCATCTCGACGTTGTGGACGTGGACGTGGTCACCCGCCGCGATGTCCTCCGAGGCGAAACCGATGATCTGGTCGTATTTGCGGATCGGCTCGCCGGTTTTGATCGCTGTGGTCGCGACCTTGTGGCCCGAGGGGATGGGCTGGGTGGTCGACACCCCTTCGCCGGCGATCTCGACGCCGGGTGTCAGGTCGATGCGGGCGGTGACGACGTTGTCGACGGCGTTCAGACGGACGGTGAGCCGGTTGGTCTCAGCCATGGTGGTGTCTCCCTCGGGCGTTGGTTGGCGCGAGCATAGCCCGCCGCCGGAACCGGACGGAAGGGGCGTGATAGGCGGTTGGGAAAATTTCTTGCTATAAGCAACTAAATTATTGCCTACTTACTCTATCAGATGCCCGGCCAGGAGATGGGATGATGGATCTCACGGCGCAAATTCGGTTCGTTCGGCGATTCAACCGGTTCTACACCCGGCATGTCGGCGCCCTGGGCAACGGCCACCTCGACAGCTCCTACTCCCTGACCGAGGTGCGGCTGCTCTACGAGCTTGCCCATGCCGAGGTGCTGACGGCGACAAGGCTCAGCGCCACGCTGGGGCTGAACACCGGCTACCTCAGCCGGGTGCTGCGCAAATTCCGCGACGCCGGCTTGATCGACAGCCGTCCCAGCGACGGCGATGCCCGGGTGCAGGAACTGCGGCTCACCGACAAGGGCTGGGATGTGTTCGCTCCGTTGCAACAGCGCTCCCGCGACGAGGTAGCGGCGATCCTGCAGCCGTTGAGCGAGACCGACCGCCGCCGATTGACCGCGGCCATGGCGACGATCGAAGAGGTGCTTGGCGAGACACCGGCCGGTCCCGGCTATCTGCTGCGCCCGCATCGGCCCGGCGACATCGGCTGGGTGATCCACAAGCACGCCACGCTGTACAGCGAGGAGTACGGCTGGAACGAACAGTTCGAGGTCATGGTGGCGCGGATCGGCGCCGACTTCATCGAGACCTACGATCCGAAGACCGATTGCTGCTGGATCGCCGAACGCGACGGCACGCCGGTCGGCTCGGTCTTCGTGGTCGCCCAGGACATGGAGACCGCCAAGCTTCGGATGCTCTACGTCGACGCCGGCGCGCGCGGCCTGGGCGTCGGCAAACGCCTGGTGGACGAGGCGATCCGCTTCGCCCGACGCGCCGGCTACGCCCGCATGACCCTGTGGACCAACGACATCCTGGTGGCCGCGCGGGGCATCTATCAAGCCGCCGGGTTCGAACTGGTGGCGTGCGAGCCGCATCACAGCTTCGGCGTCGATCTGGTGGGCGAAACCTGGACGCTGGAGTTGTGAACGCCTCACCCCTTGCCGTCGTGGCGGCCGCCACGGTCGGTGTGCAGGTCGGTGCCGCCATCGTCGCCACCCGGTTCGCCGTCGCCGACCTGTCCCCCGGCGCCATCGCCCTGTTGCGCTACGCCATCGGCGCGCTGTGTCTGCTACCGGTCTTCCTGCGGGTAGGCCGCGTGCCCTTCGCGCGCGGTGACCTGCTGCCGGTCCTGGGTCTCGGCGTGCTGCAGTTCGGGGTGTTGATCGCCCTGCTCAACGCATCCTTGGCGCACCTCACCGCCGCCCGGGCGGCACTGATCTTCGCGACCCTGCCGATGCTCACCATGCTGTTAGCGGCCGCCCTCGGTCGCGAGACCTTGACGCCTCGCCGCTCTCTGGGCGTGCTCCTGGCGTTGATCGGCGTTGCGTTGTCGCTGTCCGAGACGCTGTTCGAGCCCGGCGACAGCACCACGATCTGGATCGGTGTCGGCTTGGCCCTGGCAAGCACGGCGACCGGCGCCGTATGTTCGGTGTTTTACCGCCCATACTTGCAGCGCTACCCGACGGTACAGGTCAGCTTCATCGCCATGCTCGGCTCGGTCGTGGCGCTCGCCGGTCTGGCCGGTTGGGAGGGGTTCTTCACCGCACCGCTACCCGCCTCGCCCAAGGTCTGGAGCGCCGTGCTGTTCATTGGTGTCTCCAGCGGCATCGGCTTTGTCGCCTGGCTGTACGCCTTGCGTCACGCGCCGGCAACCGTGGTCACCCTGTTCCTTAGCCTCAGCCCGATCACCGCCGCGATCATCGGCGTGATCGCGCTGGACGAACCGCTCACCCTCGGGCTTGCGGCCGGTCTCGTCGTGGTCCTGGCCGGGCTGTGGCTGGCGTTGCGGCCTGCCGGGGTAAAACCGACGGATGACGGAAGCGCGCCGGCGCTTTAAGCATGTCGGCAACGGACAACGCTTCAGAGGGGGAACGACCATGACCGGCCGGCTTGAGGGAAAGAAGGCGCTGATCACCGCCGCGGGACAGGGGATCGGCCGGGCGACCGCCGAGCGGTTCGCCGCCGAGGGTGCCACGGTGATCGCCACCGACATCAACGACGCCACCCTCGCCGAGTTGGACAGATTGGACAACATCACGGCGCGCAAGCTCGATGTCCTGGACAAGGCCGCCATCGCGGCGGCCGCCGCCGAGATCGGCGCCGTCGATGTGCTGTTCAACTGCGCCGGTTTCGTGCATCACGGCACCATCCTGGAGTGCGACGAGGACGCCTTCGAGTTCTCCATGGCCCTCAACGTCAAGGCCATGTACCGCATGATCAGGGCGTTCCTACCGGCGATGCTGGAGACCGGCGGCGGGTCGATCATCAACATGGCCTCGGTCTCCTCGACGGTGAAGGGCATCCCGTTCCGCTTCGTCTACGGCACCTCCAAGGCGGCGGTGCTCGGCCTGACGAAATCGGTCGCCGCCGATTTCATCCGCCAGGGCATCCGCTGCAACGCCATCTGTCCGGGCACGGTGCAGTCACCCTCGCTCGACACCCGCATCAACGCCTTCGACGACCCGGTGCAGGCGCGCAAGGACTTCATCGCCCGCCAGCCGCTCGGCCGCCTCGGCACGGCGGAGGAGATCGCCGCCATCGCGCTGTATCTCGCCGGTGACGAGAGCGCCTACACCACCGGCCAGCACTTCATCGTCGACGGCGGGATCGCGATCTGATGGCCGGGAGAGGAATCAGCCCGCATCTCCCCGATGAGCAATCCATTTGGCGGTGACCAACCAGGGTTACTATATAAATTCAACGTGATAAGGGTATTTTGAGCGGGCTAAGATGGACAGTGCAATAGGTGGTGTGGGACCGTCTGGTT
>JABMNR010000210.1 GCA_013203465.1 Alphaproteobacteria bacterium | reverse complement strand
TGAACGGTGCACATGGGAAATCCGGGCTTAATCCTGTTGTGGGTTGTCTCGTCGACCGAGAGGCGCCTGATCGTCGAGCACCGGCGGCGGCTGACGATGACCCGCGAGATGGTCGAGGCGCGGTCGTTGGATCGCGCGAAATCCGACTTCCTGGCGAACATGAGCCACGAGCTGCGCACGCCCTTGAACGCCATCATCGGGTTTTCCGAGACGATCAGCCGGCAGATGTTTGGGCCGAACGCCGGCGAGCGCTATCAGGAATACGCTGGCCACATCCACAACGCCGGCCACCATCTTCTGACCATCATCAACGATGTTCTGGACCTGGCGAAAGTCGAGGCTGGCCGGATGACGGTCCGTCTGGACACCCATGATGTCGCCACCGTGGCCGAGACCGCGTTGAACATGCTTCAGGGGCTGGCTGAGCAGAATGGCGTCACGATGATCCGGAAGATCGCGCCCAACCTTCCGCCGGTCACCACCGATGCCGCCAAACTCAGCCAGATCATACTGAACATCGCCTCGAATGCCATTAAGTACACACCAAGCGGTGGGCGTGTCCTGTTACGGATAAGCCCTTGTACCGACCGCAATGCGCTCGAGTTCGAATTTCAGGATAACGGACCCGGCATGACTGCGCGGCAGTTGGAACACGCGCTCATGCCGTTCGGCCAACTCGACACCGCCTACAGCCGTCAAACCAACGGCACCGGTTTGGGCCTGCCGCTAACCAAACGCTTTGTTGAGCTGATCGGCGGCACGTTCGTCATTCAAAGCGAAAAAGATGTCGGCACAACCGTGCGCTTCACCCTGCCGGTGCGCCGACAGGGCGAGCCACTCTCCTTCGGCGCAACGTCGCCTGAGCATCGCTCGGCCAGCGGCGGCGCTGTTCGCGATCGTCTCCGCGTCCTAAGCTGATCGCCCAAGCGGACCGGCGCGGAGTATCTCTTCTATGACCAGCCCACAGCGCACCGCCACACGGAGAGCGCGGTGATCGACGGCGCGGAGCCGTTAACCCTTGGCCCGGCCCGCCTTTGGCGGCGGGTGTCCGAACGGGCCGACGAACGGCCGCCGGTGTTGCTGGTGCATGGCGGCTATCACGGCGCGTGGTGTTGGTCGGATTGGATGGAGCGGCTGGCGGCGACGGGACGCACCGCCGCCGCCATCGATCTGCGCGGCCACGGCGGCCTGCCGCAATCCGAGGCGTTCATCACCGCTGGTTTCACCGAAATGACCGACGACGTGGTGGCGGCGATCGACACGCTCGCGGCCCCGCCGCTGCTGGTCGGACACTCGATCGGCGGCTTGCTGGTGATGCTCGCCGCCTGCCGACGGGCGACCGCCGGGTTGTTGCTGGTGTGCCCGTCGCCGCCCGGCAACCTGCCCGGCGCCGCGACGGTAGCCCTGGTCCCGGAAAACGCCCCCGTCCCGGCGCTGACCGCCGCCGTCGCCCGTACCCGCTACGCCCCGCATCTCAGCAACGCCGCCGCGGCGGATCTCGCCGGTCGTCTTTGCGCCGAAAGTCCGCGCCTGTTGAACGAACGTTACGGGTTGCGCATCGCCGTCGACCCGGCCGCGATCACCGTCCCCACCCACGTGGTCGAGGGCGGGCGTGACGATCCCGAACGCCATCCGCCGGGCCAGGACGCGGCGATCGCGCGTTTCCTCGGCGGCACCCACCAGCGTCTCGACGACGCGCCGCACAATCTGATGATGGGTCCTGGTTGGCAGGATTGGTACGACGCGATCTGGACCCGCGCCGATGCCGTGTTCGCCTGAATGCGCCGGCTCGACGACCTCGCCGATAGGTTCGATCGGGTATGGCGGCGGTGGCGCCCGGGGCTGTTGCTGTTACTCAAGCGGCTTGCCATCCTCGCGCTTGTGGCCGGCGGTGTTGCCTTGCTGTTGTGGGGCGCGCGGATATCCTGCGGACTCAACCCCGATTGCCCGTGGCCGATTCTCTGGGAGAAAAACCGCTAGCTGGAGGAGAAAAACCGCTGGTTAGTCGAAATCCGCCGCCCATGACGGGTCCGGGCAAGACCGGGACCCGGGAACCACCTCACCGTCGGATCAGGGATCGCGGGAGGCGCGCGTGGCACACGACATTCTGACGCCCGATTTCAGCATCTGGCCCATCACCCGTCAGCTACGGTCAGCACGGGTCGAGGGCGACATGGTGATCACCACCTGGAGCGACGGCGCCGAAAGCCGCTTCAACGCCTGGTGGCTGATCGACAGCTCGCCGATGCCGGAGCATATCAACCGCGACACCCGCGAGCCGACCCTCGACCTCTCGACCCTGCCGGATGATTTCCGTGCCGAGGCCGCGGCCGTCGACAACTCGGGCACGCTGATCGTCACCTGGAGCGACGGGGTTACGCCGAGCCACTACCACCCCGGCTGGCTCGCCGCCCACGACGTCGATTCCGGCAACTTTACCGGCGACGACCGCCCGGCACCCCGGCATTGGGACACCTCCATCCTGAACGCGCCGCCGAGCTTCGACGGTACCGCGATCCTTGAGGATGACGATGTGCTGGAGGCGTGGTTGGACGCGGTCGCAACGTGGGGCCTCGGACGCCTGCGCGGCGTATCGACCGACCCTGGCACGGTGCAGCGCGTGGCCGAGAGGATCGGCACCTCCCGCGTCACCAATTTCGGTCTGGTGTTCGATGTCCGCAGCAAGATCGACCCGGACAGCAACGCCTACACCGCGCTGGAGTTGACCCCGCATGTCGACCTGCCGACCCGGGAGTATCAGCCGGGCCTGCAAATCCTGCATTGCCTGGAGAACACGGCGGCGGGGGGCATGGCGGTCATGGTCGACGGCTTTCGCCTGGCCGACGCCGTGGCCGAGGAAGATCCGGCCGCCTTCGCCATCCTCAGCGAGCGGCCGTTCAACTTCGCCAACCGCGCCCGAACCACCGATTACCGTTGGCGCTCCCCGGTCATCGTCCGTGAGACCGACCCCGCCGCCGGACGGTATCGCGAGGTGCGCATAGCCGGGTTCCTACGCGGGCCCATGGCGGCACCGGCCGACGAGATGGCCGAGGCTTACCAAGCCCTCCGGCGGATCTTCGTGTTGTCCCGCGATCCCCGATTCCAGCTGCGCTACGTCTACCGCCCCGGCGATCTGGTGTTGTTCGACAACCGCCGCCTGCTGCACGGTCGCGCCGCGTTCGATCCCACGGCGGGTGGACGATGGCTGCAAGGCATCTATCTTGAGCGTGACGAGCTGTACTCACGGTTGCGGGTGCTCCGCCGGCAATCCCGCCAGCGTGCGACCGAGGCGGCCGAGTAGGCTTTTCGTACCCCGATTGACGGTGTACCAAGACCCACGCAACCGCGCGCGGCCCCGTGGCGGAACTGGTAGACGCACGCGACTTAAAATCGCGAGCCTTCGGGCGTGGGGGTTCGAGTCCCCCCGGGGCCACCATCGGCGGCGAGGTTTGACGGCGACATACCAGGATCCAGGTCGGTACCCCCGACGGCCCAAGGGTAGCATCGGATCGACACCGAACGAGCCCGCACCTCACGATCCACCACCAGCCGTTCGGCGATCGCGTGCAGCGCGATGTCCTTGTTTACCGCGCCCAAGCCGAGAACGAAGCTCTGGTGGCGATCCAGCTTCGAGCCCGGCGGATGCCCTTGCCGACCCGGCTCGACAGAACACCCCTCGCGCCATCAGTGCCATTTGATCGCCGTCGACGGCGCATCCGAAAACCGCGCCGACATCGCCGAGTGCACGAAAGTCGCCCTAGAGCGCCTTCAATTTAGTTTCGATCATATCCGGCGGCGGCGAAGTAGTTTTCACATTCGGTTGGCGTGAAGGCT
>JABMNR010000238.1 GCA_013203465.1 Alphaproteobacteria bacterium | reverse complement strand
AGATGAGTCCATACGGCAAGCAGCGGAAACGTGTGACTATGTTCCGGAAGATTTCACTCAAGTCATTTCGCGAATAGATGAAGTTTTTGAGGCAAGGAGGTAGGCCAGTTCGGTCAATCCCATCTCAGACTTCGAAAAGTCAAAACCAACGAAGAGATTTCTTTGTTTAAAGTGACACCATTTATCACTCACATTTACAGCAGCCACACATATATATGCCCCGAGGAGGTTGTTAACTCCAGCCAATTAACCCACGGGGGGCGAGTCCTGTCCTAGACTCCATCAGCATGGAAACGTTTCCTCCCCACGGTAAACGCAAAGGTCCTCAGCACAGGGTCTATGTGATCGAGGTCGAGGTAGTAGATGAATCGATTCCTTGGAACTTCTATGTGGGTTACACCAACTTGTATTTGCGAGAACGTTGGGAAAGATACGAAGCTCTCTCAGACAGCGTCGCAAAGTACTTTCGTAAAGGTGACGTTATCGCCCTCAAATTTCGTTATGACCTCATGAAGGGTTGGGGTCCCTACAAGACGAAGGATGAAGGGCTTTGGGCTGAAGGTGAACTTGCACTCAAGTTGTTGAAGGCAGGACACAAGGTATATAGCGATCAACTGAAAGTTGCGGAAGCGAGAAGTTCTCTTTAGGAAGAAAAGTTACCAACTGATCATTCATTTTTTCGGTTTGGAGTCAGTGCAATACTAAATGTGCGAATGATGGACCCATTCCGGATAAACGCGGGGCATAGCAGCAACCCTCTCAGGACCTCAGACGCTACAGATTGATGCCGACCAAAATCGGGGTACTTCGCGCTGACTTGGGAGTGTCAGAGCTATTTGGTTCAATTGAATTGTTGGTTACGAGGGGAAGGATGGGTCATGCGTGTTGTTCCTCGATTGAATCCCTTTGTGTGTCCCGATTGCGCATTATGGGTACGTGAGGTGGAGTCCACGTGGGGCGAGATCCTTTTGTTAAATGCTGCCCGCGATCCGCTGGGTCGGGTGGTTCCGTGGCCGTCTGATCGGGAGAACGGACAGACTCAGGCACGGCTGTTACCCGCTGGTGTTCCAGCTGAAAATGAAGACACGTGGTCCGTTCACAGTTGTT
>JABMNR010000209.1 GCA_013203465.1 Alphaproteobacteria bacterium | reverse complement strand
GTCCAGAGTCGCCGGGGTCCAGAGTCGCCGGGGTCCAGAGTCGCCGGGGTCCAGAGTCATGGAGATACTGGATATTGGTTCTCGGTTGGCCGCCGTTGGCGTCATCCGGGAATGCGAGTAGGGGCGATCAGTGCGCGTAGCCGAGCGGCAGCTTGGTCGCGAACTTGATCTCCTCCATGGCGAAGTTGGAGCTGACGTCGGTCATCGGCACGGCGGCGATCAGCCGCTTGTAGATCGCGTCGTAGGCGGCGATGTCGGGCACCACCACCTTGAGCACATAGTCGATGTCGCCGCTCATCCGGTAGACCTCGACGATCTCGTCGATGTCCTCGACCGCGCGGGCGAAGCGTTCCAGCCACTCGATGTCGTGACGGCTGGTGCGCACCCGCACGATCACCGTGACCCCGAGATTGACCGCCTGGCGATTCAACACCGCCACCCGGCCGCGGATCACGCCGGATTTCTCCAGATTCTGGATCCGTCGCCAGCACGGCGTGGTCGATAACCCGACCCGCGAGGCGATCTCGGCCACCGCCAATCCGGCATCGGTCTGCAGAACGTTGAGGATGCGTCGGTCGATGTCGTCCATGAAAATTTTCCACATTCAGTGGATTTTAAGGAAAAAAACGCAAATTATTTCTCACACGAAGGGTGTATTATACACTTGTTCATTCGTTGGGAGGAAAATCATGCGACGCCTGTTCACCGAGCATCCGGCAGCGGTCGGCGAGAGCTACTTAGAGCATATGGGCATGGCGTTCGGCTTCGGCGGCCGCATGGTGCTGACCGGGCTCGCCTGTCTGGTGCACGGCATCCTGCCCTTCGCCTTCGTGAAGACCGGCAGCCGGGCGATCACCGAGCTGCACACCCGCATGGTCACCCACCGTGATCGGCGGGCCGATGCGCCGGTGCGCGAAGACGCGCCCAATCGCGCCACGGCTTAAGCGCTTCGCCCCGTGACGGGGGACTCCGCCAACCGGTCGAGCCGCAGGCGATGGCGGTCGTCGGTCAGTCGCAGCACCGCGCCGTAAACGCTGCCGATCACCGCCAGCCCGGTGGTACCGGCGATCAAGAACATAATGAGAAGTTGATACTTCACCGCCTCACCCGGCGCCGCGCCGGCCAGAATCTGGCCGGTCATCATGCCGGGCAGCGACACCACGCCGGTCGCCGCCATGGCGTTGACGATCGGCATGAAACCGCTGCGCAGGGCATGCCGGATCGGTGGCCGGCAGGCGCACCAGCGGGTTTCGCCCAGCAGCAGTTGCGCCTCGATCGCTCGGGCCTCGCGCCGGACCGTGACGATCAACGTGTTGAGCGCCAGGCTGGTGCCGGTCATGGCGTTGCCGAGGATCATGCCGAACAGCGGAATCGCGATGTTCGGCGCGTACCAAGGCTCGCTCCGCACGACCACCACCAACGCCGCCACCGTGACCAGACCGCCGGCCAGCAGCATGGTCGATCCACCCAAACCCTGGGTCCACCACCCCGTCAGGCGCCGCTCCTGGCGGGCCGAGACCTCATAGGTGGCGAAGCCGATCATGATCATGGCGGCGAGCGCGGTGATCGCCGGTGAGGCAACGGTGAACAGCCATTGCAGGATCAAGCCGACCAGCAGCAATTGCACGATCATCCGCGCCGCCGCGATCAGCATCTGGCGCGCGACGCCCAGGCCAAGCGCCGCCGACAAGCCGGCGTTGGCCAGCACTAGGACCGACGCCAGCACCAGGTCGGTATAGGCGAGGGCGTGATACTCGCTCACCCCACCGTCTCCGCCATGGACTCGGTTTCCAGGAGGCGGCCGTCCACCATGCGGCGGGTTGGCAGGGCGAGGCGCGCCGGCTGATCCGGGTCGTGGCTGACCAGCACCAGATGGACACCCTCGGCCAGCCGGCGGCGCAGCACGGCTTCGAGCTGTTTGGTCGCCGTATCGTCCAGCGAGGAGGTCGGCTCGTCCAGCAACAGAACCTCGGGCGCCTGTTCCAACGCGCGGGCCAGGGCGCAACGCTGACGCTCGCCGGAGGAGAGCCGTTGCACGGTCCACCCAAGACAATCGGCGGGCAGACCCAGATCAACCAGGATCGGCGCCACCACCGCGGGGTCGCGAAAATGATCGCCCACCCGATCGGCCCACCAGCCCGACTCGGTCGGCACATAGGCGACATGGCGGCGCCACGTCGGGGCATCGACGAGGCTGCGATCGAGCACCCCGGCGCCTGTCGTGGTCAGGATCACCGAGCCCTCGGCCGGATCGAGATCGGCCAACGCGCGTAGGAGGAGGCTCTTGCCGGCGCCCGACGGCCCGATGATGGCGAGGCCAGTGCCTTCCGCGACCGTGAAGGCGACGTCGCGCAGTCCCTGGCCGCGAAGATGGTCGACGGTCAGCACATCGGCGGCGCTAGTCGAAGATCGACAGGTCGAGCGTGTGGGATCGGCCGAGGAACATCACATGGTCGCTGTGATCGGCCCGGTCATTGTCGGTTTTGGGGTGCACGAACACATCCAAGCCACCGCGATTGAGGCCCAGCCAGGGGACGATGCGGCCGAAGTCATCGGGACCGAAGGCGATCTGAAAGCTCCACATCGGGTGCGGGCCGACCGGTTTCTCATGGAACCGGCCGATCTCCGCCTCGGGGAAGACCGCGCCGATCCCCTCGTGCATCGTTCGCGCCGCGTCCCGGCTGTCGGCGTCGAAATACACATGCGCGTGCCAGCCCTCGATCCCGTCTGTCGATCGTCCGTCCATGGGACATCCTTTCCTGGTGTCGTATCAAGGTGGGAGCCTAGCCTGAGCCGTTCCGATTCGCGAGAACCATGGCCGGCCCTCGCCATCGCGCACGTCAGACGGTGTCGCGAGTCGTGGCAGAGCCGTCGCGGCGATGCCGGACCCGGTCATAGTATCGGCCGGGTTCGTCATGAGCGGGCCGTTGGCTTTTGGAGAGAAAGCCTTGACGGAAGTTGCCCTTCTAGCCGGCATCGGGCCGATTCACCCGGACATCGGCGAGCAACGTGTCCTGCTGGAGGATACCTTCGTCGAGGCGGGCAAGGATCTCGTTACCGCCGACCTTCGGCTCACTTTGACCACGGACATGGAACATTTCACCACCGTGGTTCAAGGCACCGGCAAGTTCTTGCCGACCGCCTTCGATCGTCGCCTCAAGCCATTTCGCGACGGCGACACCTTGGGCTTGGTCGTGCGGGACGGGGAGGGGGTCGTCTCCACTCTCGCCATTCGCCTTTACCGTTTCAGTGTGACCACGCTGGCGGATCATCTCGCCACGCTCAGCTTGTTTTACGCCAATCCCGCCGAGCAGATGGTGCGCGGCGAACGCCTCATTATCGAGGGGCAGGCGGAATTCATCGCCTCAACGGTCGAGGACAGTGCGATCTATGTCGGTGGTTTTTGGATACGCTCGGACTACCGGGGCCGTGCGTCAAACCTGAGTTACTTCATGCCGCTGATGGTGCGTGCGCTGGGAGCCGCTCGCTGGGGGCGACATCCCAGCTTCTCGCTGATGAAGCGGTGGATCACCGATCCAAGGCGGTCGGATCGTGTCGGCGCGCCGGACGTGTATGACCGGATCACCTGGATCCGGCCGCACGTCCGAGAGGATCAGGATCTCGTGCTGATGATGACGCCGCCGAAAAACGTGTTCGAACGGGTCGAAAACTATCTATCGGGTAGCAAGAGATTATGGGTCGGGGACAAAGACCCGAACGGGCCGGACGGCTACACCTCAGCTAGCGGCACGTAGTTCCGGCTCGGTGGTCACGCAAACAACAACCAACCCCATAGGCTGCGCACCGGGACCCGGTATGGCCGTGGAATCGGGCCATACCGGGAAACTCGCCCGCATCCAGTCGTAGATCATCACGCCTTTCGACGTGAGCAGAGGACCATGGCAGCGCTCAAGCTGAGGCAGGGCGGAGTCGAGAGCGGTTCGCGCGGACTTCTCCACGACCACCGCCAAACTACGATCCGGCACCACGCTGCTGACAGTGGCGCCGGAGAACTGACTCCACGTAGCCGGATCCCACGGCCCGCTGTTGGCGGGTCTGTGATAGTCCTGGAAGGCGATCCGGCCATCCTGGCCCAGCCTGAGCAGCTTGGTGTTGCCTTCCGTGACCTGATGCAGAATGGATTGCAGGCCAGCGTCGAACCGCCCTTGCTTGCGGCGCCATTCCTGCACCACGCGCTGGATCATCGGGTGACGAAGTTGATTGATTTTCTCGGCGTCCAAGGCTTCCACCTTCAGGCCGATCGGAAACTGCGGTTCGCGACAGAAATCCAGGCAATTCTCGACAAAGCGGGTTAGCCGGTCGGCGTCGGTGTCGACGCACTCGACCCAGTCTCGGCCGCTGTAAATCTCGATCTTCATAAGCCAGGGTTCGTCGAGCCGTGCCGATCGGCGGATTTCTTCCTTGGCGAATTCCGCGGCGCCGTCGCCGCTCGCACGGGGGTCAAAGCGAATTTCCTTGAAACGCTCGATCTCCAGCACGCGGATCCAACCAAGGGTGTGGAGGGCGAAATCGGAGATATCATCACCGAGCCGGCCGACGCGCACACGCAAATCGCCGTCACGACCGTCACGGTCGATCCACCGAGTATTTATCGCGGTTAGCGCCCACGTCATCGGCAAGGTCTCCTAATGAATGATATGAGGCCTCTAGACGTTTGTTTAGTCAATGGAAAAGCTAATATTCCCGCCGATTCGCATGGCTTTTCCACCAGAACTTGCAAGTTACTATGGTTACGCTAACACTCTTCGTTGTATCCGAGTCCAAGGGTTGTCAAAGTCCAAGACCTCATGGAATGCGCAAGAACTTATCATCCGCCGGGCAAAACTTATCGTCCGGCGGGCAAACGATTTCGACAATGAAAGGAGCGCAGCAATGGCTGAACATCGATTGACCGCCAGCCCGGAGACCGTGCATTGGGGGTGGTTCGATGCCGCCATGGCGCCGGTGCTGACGGTCGACAGCGGCGACCGGGTGACGGTCGAGACCGTCTCCGGCGGGCCCGACAATCTGCCGGGTGACGAATCCCGTGTTCCGCCGGAACTGCTGGACATCCACGCCCAGTCGAAGCGCCGCTTGCCGGGGCATATCCTGACCGGGCCGATCGCGGTGCGCGGCGCCGAGCCGGGCGATGTGCTGGAGGTGCGCATCCTTGACATCCGGCCGCGCCAGGACTGGGGCTATACCTTCATCCGGCCGCTGGCGGGCGCCTTGCCGAACGATTTCGACGAGGGCGAGGCAATGATCGTCGATCTCGACGCCGCACGGAGCATCGGCCGATTGCCCTGGGGGACCGAGCTGCCGCTCAAACCGTTCTTCGGGGTGATGGGTGTGGCGCCGCCGCCTAGTTGGGGGCCGATCTCGACCATTCAGCCGCGCAAGCACGGCGGTAATCTCGACAACAAGGAACTGCTGCCCGGCACGACGCTGTATCTGCCGGTGTTCGCCGACGGGGCAAAGTTTTCGCTTGGCGATGGGCATGGGGTGCAGGGCGACGGCGAGGTCTGCGTGACGGCGATCGAAACCGCGCTTGAGGGCACGGTCGAGTTGGTGTTGCGCAAGGATCTGCCGTGGTCGGCCGGCTGGGATTATCCGCGCGCGGAAAACGCGACCCACCGGATCACCATGGGTATGGACGCCGATCTGGACGACGCCGCGTCCGACGCGTTGCGGCGGATGATCGTCTGGATCACCGAGACCACCAACCTGTCACGGCATCAGGCGTTCATGCTGATGAGCCTGGCCGCCGATGTGCGCGTGACCCAATTGGTGAACCAGGAGAAGGGCATCCACGTGATGCTGCCGAAATCGGCGTTGTGACGACGGCAAACGTCGCTTGTCGTTAACCATGACTCGAAACCATGCCTTAACGGCAGCGCCCTTAGATTGTGTGTTCGGTCTATCTCACGATCGTAACGGATGGAGAGAGACAATGAACGCCATGGGGCTTTTGGCTTCGATCTTCGGGGTCATGCTGCTGGTCGTGCTGTGGGCGGTCGTCAAGGCGGCGTATGAGGTATCGCGTCAGCCGTCGGCCGAGCCGCGACATCCATCGGATCGTCACGCCAACGAGCGGCGGATCAGCGGGCGGTGATCCGGCTAAGGGCATGACGCCCGGCATCCAGCACATCGTCGAGGTCATCGGGATCAACGTGCGGGTAGTGCTTGACCAACCATTCCGGCGCCTCGAACGGTGTGTCCTTGTAGCGCTGATGATCGATGGTCGCGTCCAACAGGCCGACCAGGACCTGCAGCTTGTCGAGGCGGGAAATACGCTCGGTTGTCATGGCATACGGCGGCTTGGTGGGCGATATCGACACGTTAATCCCGCACACCGATGGGTCAAGGGTGGTGGTGCCGATCCCTTGTGCGACCTCACGCGTAGCTGGTCAGCGCATCGCCATGCCAGATCAGCCGGCGGGCGAATCCGCTGCGTACAGCGATGCCGCCGGGGGTCTTGTCGACGATGAGCAGGGTCTCGTCCTCGGCGCCGACAATGAAGGCCCGGGTCTGGCCCGGCGTCGGATCAAGTTCCCAACCCACGGCACCGGCCGGCCGCAAGCGATCCGCGAGACGGCCGAGCGCGACGATATCCTCGGCTGCGAACCGTTCCGCGACACGATGCTTGGGGAATGGAACGACAACGCCCATCGGGACCTCCTTCAGGAACCGCGTGCCCTGAAGGTAGGCATCGGCGGGACCGATCGAAACCACCTCGCGGCGACCTCGACGGATTGTGATCGCCGGTGAGCGGCCCAGCGGCCGGGCCCGCGCACGGGCCCGCTATATCGGCGCGCTCATCACCAGCCCGCCATCGACCACGATTTCGGTCGCGGTGACGTATTTCGCCTCGTCGGACGCCAAATACAGGGCGGCATAGGCCACGTCCCAGGCATCGCCCATATGACCCATCGGCACTTGAGAATTGCGTTTGGCGATCAGCGCCTCGGCGTCACCGCCGCCGCGCTGGCCGGCCAGGCGCACCTCGACCAGCGGCGTGTGCATCAACCCGGGCACCACCGTGTTGCAGCGAATCTTCTCCTTGGCGTACTGCACGCCGATCGCCCGGGACAGCTGCACCACTCCCGCCTTGGCGGCGGCGTAGGCGTTGATCGGCGCGCCGATATGCCGGTAGCCGGCGACCGAGGCCAGGTTGACGATCGCTCCACCCCCGCCTTGCCGCATGTGCGGGATGGCATGGTGGCAGCCGAGATAGACGGTTTTGAGGTTGTGGTTGATTTGCCGGTCCCAGGTGGCTTCGTCCATCTCCGCCACCCCGCCGGGCTCCGAGCCGCCGACGTTGTTGTGCATCACGTCAAGCCGTCCGAACCGCGCGACGCAATCGGCCAGCAACCGCGCCACCGTGGCGTTGTCGGTCAAATCCCCGGCCGTGGCGTGGACATCCACCCCCTCGGCCGCGACCAGCCGCCGGGTCTCCTCAACCGCCTCGGCGTCGCGGTCGATCAGATACAGCCTCGCCCCCTCGCGTGCGTACAGCACCGCCGACGCCTTGCCGTTGCCCCATCCCGGCCCGACCGACCCGGCTCCGGCCACCACGATCACCTTGTCTTGCACCCGCCCCGCCATGGTCGTCCGCTCCCGTTGGTTTTTCCGTCGGCGGCATGCTGACCGGTTCGGCGCGAAATGTCAGGGGGCAAGCCGCCAACGCATGGCCGCTGCCGCCAGGACCAGCCAGCCGGCGATCTGTGCTGTGCCGCCGATGGGTGCCAACATCGGCACCGGCGGCGTGCCGGTGAGCGCCTGGACGTAGAGCGCGCCGCAGAACGCCACCGCTCCCGCCAGCGCCAACACCACGCCCAGGGTTCGGCCGGGTGGTGCCAGCCGCTCCCACGCGCCGCTCAGCGCCAGCAACGCAACCGCCGCTACCGCGTGCCAGAACACCGCCTGGCGCCACTGCTCGCGTCCTTCGTCAGGCACCACGTGGGCGCCAATCGCACCCAGGGCGAGGGCCAGGGCGATCAGGACGAGAAGGGCGGCGAGCAACGGGCGCGGCATGGTCCCAAGCCTGCCCGAGGACGCGGCATGATACCAGTGTGCCGATCCGGGCTACGCGCACCCCGGTTTTCGTGCGACACGGTGCGCGGATATCCTGTCCGTTCGAGCTGTTCGGAAGACCATCCCATGGCCGCCATCGCCGATACCGACAGCATTGAGACGCCCTATGGCTGGGCGGTGGTTGTCGCGTCGTTGTTGTTCTGCGCGGTTGCGTTCGGCGCCAGCTATCTGACCATCGTGGCGCTCAAGCCGGTGGCGGCGGAGTTCGGCTGGCCGCGCTGGGTGCCGTCGCTGGCCTACTCGGCCATCCTGCTTGGCTCCGGTATCGGCGGCGTGGCCATGGGCCATTGGGCCGACCGGTCGGGGGTGCAGTGGCCGGCGCGGTTCGGGGCGGTGATGATCGGCCTCGGCCTGTGGGTGGTGAGCGCCGCCGAAAGTGCCGTGGTGCTGGTCGGTGCCTGCGGTCTGTTGATCGGATTGCTCGGCATGTCGAGCGCCTTCGCGCCGCTGTTGACCAATGTGACACGCTGGTTCGATCGGCGGCGCGGCATGGCGGTGGCGATCGTCGCCAGTGGCCAGTCGGTGGCGGGCGCGGTTTGGCCGACCACCTTCAACTGGGGGATCGAGACCTGGGGCTGGCGGGACACGTTCCTGGCCTATGGCATCTTCTGCACCCTGTCGATGCTGCCGCTTAGCTTCGTCTTGGCGCGAGCCGCACCGCAAGCGGCGGCGCAAACCAAACCGATGTCTCCGGGAGTAACCAACATCGTGCCGGCGCATGTCGATTTCGCACCGACCGCCAAGCTCGCCATGCTGTGTTTCGCCATCGTCGGCTGTTGCATCGCCATGGCGATGCCGATGGTGCACGTGGTGGCGTTGTGCTCCGACCTCGGTTACGGCTCCGACCGGGGGGCGGAGATGCTGTCGCTGCTGTTGGCCGCCGCCTTCATCAGCCGCATCGGGTTCGGCGTGCTGTCGGACCGGATTGGCGGGTTGATGACCATCCTGATCGGCTCGGCGTTGCAGGCGGCGACGATGACGTTCTACGCGGTGGTCGACTCGCTGTTCGGCCTCTACGTGCTGTCGGGGATTTTCGGGCTGGTGTTCGGCGGCATCGTGCCGGCCTACGCCCTGGCGGTGCGGGAGCTGTTTCCCGAAAGCCAGGCCGGTTGGCGCATGGGTGTGGTGTTTCTGTTCGGGACAGGCGGCATGGCGATCGGCGGAGTGATGGGCGGTTGGATCTTCGATCTGACCGACGCCTATCCGCTGGCGTTTCTGGCCGGCGTGGTCTTCAACATCATTAACTTGGCTACCATCTCGACCCTGCTGTGGCGTGCCCGCCTGGCGACACCGGTTGCCGCCTGAACGCCCGGTTGGAAGGCCGCATGCCCAAGGCCCGCGGATCCATCAAGCGCGCCGTGCCGCGAACGCCGGTGGCCTTGGACGGTTTGGCGCAGGATGGCTTTGAGGCTTGGCCGGTCAGCGTGGTACCGTTGCCGCGCGTTTTCGATCCTTGGAGCTATCGATCATGACCGACGCCGCCCCCGATCTTTCCCCCGGCTACGATCCCGACCAACGCGTCACCTCGCTTGAGCAGTTGGAGGGGTTGTACGGCGCGCCGGTACCGCGGTCGTTGACCAAGGAAATCGACCATGTGAACGCCGATTACCGGCGGTTCATCGAGGCCTCGCCTTTCGTCGTGCTGTCCAGCGTCGGGCCCGAGGGCACCGATTGCTCTCCGCGCGGCGACCCGCCGGGCTTCGTGCGGGTGGCCGATCCGAAGACGCTGATGCTGCCCGACCGTATGGGTAACAACCGCACCGACACCCTGCGCAACATCGTGCGTGACCCGCGTGTCTCGTTGCTGTTCCTGGTTCCCGGCGCCGGGGAGACCATCCGGGTCAACGGCCGGGCGTCGATCGTCGTCGATCCGGTGCTGTGCGCGTCGTTCATCATGCAGGGCAAGCCGGCGCGCAGCGTGCTGGTGGTGACGGTCGACCGGGTTTATTTTCAATGCCAGAAGGCGCTGCACCGCTCCAAGCTGTGGGCGCCGGAGAGCCGGGTCGCGCGTGGCGCGTTGCCGACGGCCGGGCAGATTCTGCAAAACCTCGACACCGGCGGCTTCGACGGCGCGGCCTATGACGCCGAGTATCCCGAGCGCATGAAGCAGACCATGTACTGAGGGCCGGCCGACTGACTATCGCCGGACGCTCACGGCATCGCGAACGACGCCGGATCGATGAACCGTTTCAGCACGTTGGTGGTCAGTCGGGCGACGTTGTTGTCGTAGCCGTTCCAGCTGAGCGATCCGGCATAGGCGATCGAGCCCGACGACCAGACCGCCCCGCCCTCCGGCGTTTCGAAAAACACCATGTCGGCGTGGACTTGCTCGTTCTGCACCGCGTTGAGGGCACCGTGCGGGATCGCCACTTCCTCTGGCACCAGCTCATAGGTGTTGGAATGGTTCTCCGAGCGCGCCAGGATCAGCGCGTGCGGCGGTGTGCCGAGCTTGGGATCGGCGCTGTCGATCTCCAGTCCGGCGGCCCCGCCCTGCAGCACCCCGAAATCGCCGATGATCGTGTCCGGTATGCCCTCAAACGCGAAAGCGGCGCGGGGATCGTCGGCGTCGGCCATGCGGCGGTAGTACGAGCAATCGTCGAACCCCTGGCTGATGAAGCCGACCCCGGCCAGGGCGTTCGGCGCCCGGCCCTGGCGCCGCCACAGCCCGCCATGCTCGCCGGTGAAGCTGTGATGCGCCTCGCCCGGCTCGGCGATCCAGGCACGCACCCCGCCCTCGGCCCGGCGCACCTCGATCACGCCGGGACGGTCGGGGTGATAGGCGATGCGCCAGTAGAAGCCGTTGCCGCCCATGTACATGAACCGGCCGCCGATCCGCAGATAGCCGTCCAGGGCGTCGAGCATGTCGCGGCTGTCGTATTCCGGGTGGGTTCCAGTCAGAACGACGCTGTAGTTTCGCAGCAGGTCGAGGCCGTGGGTGTGCAGATCGTCGTCGGTGATTACGTCATAGGGCTCACCGATGGTTTCCAACCAGTGCAGGATGAACAGGTCGCAATGGAAGTTCCATAACCGCCCGCTCGGCCGGATGTTGGTCGCCGGCCGGTGGCGGCTGGCGTAGCACACGCCGGAGCCGTCGGCGTGCCGGTCATAGGTCGAGATGCCGATCGCCGGATGGTGGAACATCAACTCGTCCACCGGGTCCATCACCGTCATGCGGCCGTGATAGAGGTGGGTCATCGGCGAAGTGAACCGTGCCCGGTTGTTCAAATAGACCGTGTAGGTGGCGGAGGAGGCGAGAAACGCCACCTTCGCCCGCGCCTGGCCGACCGGCGGGCTGACCACGAACGCCACGTCGAACGTCGCCTCGTTGGCGGTCAGCCGGGCGCAGAATATCCCGCTACTCAAATCGCCCGGCACCTCGAAGATAACGTCGTCCTCCCAGACGCAATCGACCAGATCGTCGTCATGAAAATGGATGGCGCCGTAATGTTCCGGCTTTTCCGGCCAGGCGGTGGCTTCCCCTGTCCAATTGTGTCCAGTCATCGCCCGCGCCGGCAGGTTGACGGTCACCCCACCCAACCGATTGGCCGAGACGTCGCGCACGATCTCGGTCGGAATATCGCGGGCGAAATCCCAGGCACCCACGGTGTCGGCCACCAGCTCCGGCGGGATCGTGTCACCGGCGAGCGCGCGAATGCCGGCGGCGCCCAAGGCGCGGTTGGCCAGCCGGGGGCGGTCGATCTTGCCGTTGAAATGGCCGCCCGTGCGGGTATGGCGCCATGCCGTCAGCCGGGCGTCCTCGCCCTCGGACCAGGCCGCCAGCAGGAAGGGCAGGCCAGTGCTTTTCGCGGACACCGTGCAGGCCGCCGATGCCTCGCGTGGCACCTCGGGATCGAACCGCGGTTCGGCCACCGGCCACTGGCGCACGGTCAGGGTCGCGGCGGCGGGATCGACGGTCAGTGCCACCAGGAGCCAGCGCCGCTCCGGCACCGGGGTGTCCAGACGCACCGTGACAATGCCGCCGGTGCCATCGCCGACCCGGCCCTCCAAGCGGCCCAGTTCGTCGAGCCCGAGCAGGAAGCCGTGCCCTTCCGGTTCCGACCAACACCCGGCGATCGCCTGCCGTCCCTTGGCGGGTGTCGTCGCCCAAATGAACGCCTGCACCGTGACGGCGGACAGCCGGTCGAGCAACGGGTGCGGCGCCACCACCGCGAAGGAGCCGGCGTGGATCGCCTGCACCCGCGCCGGATAGCTACCGTTGGCCGGATGGGTGAGTGGTTCATGCGCGGTTTTCGGGCCTAGGGGACCGGCTTCCGGGCCGGTCAGGCGCATGATGTGGCAATCGAAGGTGTCCGCTCCCTCGACCGACGCCTTGATGGCGATGGTCTCGCCCGGGCGGGCGGTAAAGCGGTCGGCGTAGGCGAGGATGGTGGTCATGGCGCGGCTCCCTTCAATCCACCGGACAGTCGCTTCCGGTCAGCTCGCGCCAGCGGAGCTTGAACACATGCCACTCGGCGGCCTCGATACTGTCGAAGGTGGTGTTGGTGCGCCGCGCCGGTTCGAGATCACCGACACTCTTCCAGGCCAGGGTCCACTGCTCATAAGGCCGGGTCATGATCAACAGCGGAAAGGCGTTCGTTATCTTGGTCCGCATGAGGTTCAGCACGTATTGCAGGTCCGGGCTGTGCTCGCCGAACGGCCGCGCCTTGAATTCCTCGACCAGATCGAGGCGGTCCGGGTTGATCGCGTACATCGATGCTCCTCCCTCTGGCGGACGGGCCTATGGCGACGGGCCTCTGGCGGACGGACAGTCTAGCCCAGCATGTGCCGGAAGCGCACGGAGTCACAAAGTCTGAGTTGGCGTGCCGGAAAACCGCAATGATTGTTCCATACAATGATTGTTCCATACATTGAATAACACTGAATATGATGGCGTTGCGAGTTCACGAGAATAACCGAGCGGAGGATCAACATATGGCCGAATCGATTGCGACGCGGGTGACGCGTCTGGTGAGCGGTGCCGTGCATTCGATGGTTGATACGTTGGAAGGATCGGCGCCGGAGGTGGTCATGGCCGAAGCGCTGAGGGAGATCGACCGTGCCGTGGATGATGTCCGCGCCGAACTGGGCCGGGTTTCCGTCAGACAGCACTTGGCGTCACGGCGGCTTGCCGAGGAGACCTCGAAGCACGCCGAGTTGACCGGAAACATCAAGCTGGCGCTCAAGGAAGGGCGCGCGGATTTGGCGGAGGCGGGGACCGAGACGTTGTTGGACGTCGAGGCCCAGATTCCGGTGATCGAGGCCGCGGTCAGCGATGCCAAGGAGGAAGCGCACCGCCTTGAAACCTATTTGGCGGCCCTTCAGGGGCGGCACCGCGAGTTGCAGGCTGAGTTGGAGGCGTTTGAGAAGGCGCGACGCGACATGCCCGGTGCCGATGGCGGCACGCCTGGAAGTGGCACGTCGTCGGTCGATTCCTCGATCCGTGATGCCGAGAGCGCGTTCGGCCGGGCGATGAAGTCGGGGACATCCATCTCGGGGTCGGTTCCAATCGATCCAGAACGCGCGGCGAAGAACGTCGAGCTTAACGATCTCGCCCGCCGGAACCGGATTCAGGAACGCCTCGCGGCCCTACGGGCTGAGACAGGCACATGATCGGTTCCCTCTTCGCGCCCAGCAACGCGCCGTTCGCGGTGGCGTTGCTGGTGATGCTCGGAATCGCCTTGATCGAGGGCGTGGGAATGATGGTGGGGGTTGCTGTTTCCCGTTTGGTGGATTCCGTGATCCCCGATGCGCTGTCCGGCCCAGACTCTGTGGACGTGGACATGAACGCGGACATGGACACGGACATTGATGCGGACGTGGACGCTGGTTTCGATGGCGATGCTGGCGCCGATGTGGGCGCCGGCCTTCCGCATGTCATGACCGAGGCGATCGGGTGGTTGCGGATCGGGCAGGTCCCGTTCTTGGTTTATCTCATCGTGCTGCTGACGTCCTTCGGCCTGATCGGCCTGTTCACTCAGTCCGCTGTCACGTCCATCTTCGGCGCTCCGCTGCCGGCCAGCTTGGCAATCGTGCCGGCGGGTTTTCTCAGCCTGCCGGTCGTGCGGGTCGTCGTTGGCGTGGTCGCGCGCGTGATGCCCAAGGTCGAGACCTCGGCGGTGTCGCGCGGGAGTTTTGTCGGCGGGTTGGGAATTGTCGTGACCGGGACGGCCGAAACCGGCGCACCGGCTCAGGCCAGGCTCATCGATCGTCATGGCCAAGCTCACTACGTATTGGTCGAACCGGACATCGAGGGTGAGCGTTTCGAGACCGGTGCGACCGTGCTGTTGGTCTCCGGCGAGGGTGCCGTGTTTCGAGTAATTCATCCGCCAAGCGACGCGTTACTGCCTTCTTAAAATTATTCCTTATTTGTTAATTTATAGTAGAGGAGAAAATATCATGTTGGAATCCGGCTACAATAGCGGTTGGAGTATTGTTGATACTCTTGTGATTGCTGGAATCATCGTCGTCTCGATCTTGACGATCGGAATGATCTTGGCACGGCTTTATCAACGTGCCTCCAAGGAGGTGTCGTACGTTCGCACGGGCTTGGGAGGCCAGCGTGTCATTATGAACGGCGGCGCGATCGTGCTGCCGGTTCTGCACGAAACCATTCCGGTGAACATGAACACCTTGCGCCTGGAGGTCAGGCGCTCGAACGAACAGGCCCTGATCACCCGGGATCGCATGCGGGTCGACGTTCTGGCCGAGTTCTACGTACGGGTGCAACCGACCACGGAATCGATCGCGGCGGCCGCTCAGACACTGGGCCGTCGGACCATGGTGCCCGATGATCTGCGCGAGCTGGTCGAAGGCAAGTTCGTTGACGCGCTGCGCGCGGTGGCCGCCGAGATGGCGATGGAGGAATTGCATGAGCAGCGTGTGAACTTCGTGCAGAAGGTGCAGACGGCGGTATCGGAGGATTTGCTGAAGAACGGTCTGGAACTCGAGTCGGTGTCGCTGACCGGTCTCGATCAGACCAATCGCGAGCACTTCAACCCGGACAACGCGTTCGACGCGGCCGGCCTGACCAAGCTGACCTACGAGATCGAGGATCGCCGCAAGCGGCGCAACGAAATCGAGCAGGACACTCAGGTCGCCATTCAGCAAAAAAACCTGGAAGCGGAGAAGCTGACGCTCTCCGTGAAGCGGGACACCGAGTACGCGCAGATGGAACAGGAGCGCGAGGTCGAAATTCGACGAGCGGCGCAGATGGCCGAGATCGCCAGGGAGCGCTCCGAGAAGCAACAGGAAGCGGACGAAGCGGAGATTTTGGCGCGCCGGCAGGTCGAGGTGGCTCGGCTCGCGGCCGAGCGTGCGACGGAAGAGGCTCGGATCACCAAGGAGCAGGAAATCCGGTCACTGGACATTACGCGCGAACGCAGCATTGAGACCGCCGACATCGAGCGCAAGAAGACCGTAGCCTTGGCTGACCAGGATCGTGAGATCGCGATCGCCGAAAAATCCCGCGCCCAGTCCGAGGCCCAGGCCGAGGCGGACAAGGCGCGCGCGCTTGCCACGCGGGCATCCGAGCAGGTTGTCACGGTCCGTGAAACCGAGGTCGCCGAACGCCAGAAGGCTGTTCAATTGGTCGACGCGCAACGCGAGGCGGAGCGCGAGGCGATCGGCCGGACGGTCGCGGCCGAGGCGGAAAAGCAGGCAGCCGAGGACGAAGCCGGAGCAATACGCATCCTAGCCGAGGCGGCGGCGATGAAGGTGAAAACCGAGGCCGAAGGTGAGGCGGATGCCGTGAAGCTGCACGCCGCCGCCGCCGAACTTCGCTACGCCGCCGAGGCGGCTGGCCGCAAGGCGTTGAACGAGGCCGACAACTTGTTGAGTGCGGATATCGTGGCCATGCGGGTGCGCTTGGCGGTGATCGAGAGGTTGCGCGACATCGTGGCCGAGAGTGTTAAACCGATCGAGAACATCGACTCCATAAAGATCCTGCACGTCGACGGATTGGGCACCTATGGCGGTGCTGGAAACGGGGCTGGCGCTGGCGACAGCGGTGGCGCGGTGTCCGACCGAGTGGTCGACAGCGCGCTTCGCTATCGGGCGCAGGCACCGCTGATCGACGCGATCCTCAAGGAGATCGGCTTGGATGGCGCGGCTGGTCAGGGATTGGAAGCGTTGCTCGCGAACAAGGCGGGTGACGTCGCCCAGACATCGCGGGACGGCGGGGTGATATCAGAGTCGTAACGCCCAACGAACGCCTCAATCCACCGCGAAGATCGCGCCGGTGGCGGCGAAACCGCCATCCACCGGCAGGGTGTGGCCGGTGATGTAGCTGGCCTCGGGCGAGGCGAGGAAGGCGATGGCGGCGGCGATCTCCTCCGGCTCGCCATAGCGGGCCAGCGGGATGTTGCGGGTATAGGTCTGGCGGGTGGCGTCGGTGTGGACCTTGGCCACCATGGGCGTGTCGACCGGGCCCGGGGCGACGGCGTTGACCGTGATGCCATGGAGCGCCAGCTCGATCGCCAGGCTACGGGTCAGCCCGACCACCCCGTGTTTCGACGATCCGTAGCCGACCCGGCCGCTGATCCCGACCAGCCCGGCCACGCTGGCGATGTTGACGATCCGACCCCATCCGGCCGCGATCATCGCCGGCGCCACCGCCTTGGCGCAGCGGTAGGAGCCGGTCAGGTTGACCTCGACAATGCGCCGGAAATCCTCGGTCTTCTGGTCCAGGAACGCGACCTGCTCGCCGATGCCGGCGGCGTTCACCAGGATGTCGATCCGCCCGAACGCCTCGCGTGCGGCGGTGGCCATGGCGGCCACACTGGCGTCGTCGGTTACGTCAACCGTCACACCGCGCACGGGCGCACCAAGGTGCTCGATTGATGTGACGGCCTGCTCGACCAGATCGCCGTCGACGTCGGCAATGAGGATCGACGCTCCCTCGGACGCGAGCCGCCGCGCCGCCGCCAAGCCTAACCCGCCACCGCCGCCGGTGACGATCGCCGCCCGGCCGTCGACCCGCCGACCGTCGGTCATGCGGTGATGACCTTCTCGCCGTCCTTCGGTTTGATGTGGGCGTAGTTCCGGCTGCCGAACCACAGCATGTACTCGGGGTAGGTGGTCGGTTCGTATTTCGGCGGGTTGCCCGGCCCGGTGCAGGTCGGGATGCATTCCATGACGTGATCGTAGGAACAATCGAAGAAGAACGGGATGGCGTAGCGGTCGATCGGCGTGTCGTGCACCACCCGGTGCGGCGTCGACAGAAACCGCTCATTGGTCCAGCGATGCGCCAGGTCGCCGGTGTTGACGATGTAGGAGCCGGGGATCAGCGGCGGCTCGATCCACTCGCCCGACGGCAGACGGATCGCCAGCCCTGGGATTTCGGATTGGGCCAACAGTGTCAGGAAGCCGGAATCCGTATGCGGCGCGATGGCGAACTGGTTGTCCTCGACCTCTGGCTCCGGCACCGGGGGATAGTGGGTCATCCGCAAGGTGTACATCGGTTTGGTGAAGCCGGCGGCGAACCAGTCGGGCGCGAGCTTCAGCGCCCGGGCGTAGAGCGGCAGCAATGACAGCGCCAGCGCTTCCATGGCGTTGCAATAGGCCACCACGTCGGCCCGGAACCCGGGCACCGACGCCTCGTCCGGCCACTGGTTCGGCGCCTTGTAGCGTTTGCCCTCCAGCACTTCCGGGTCGTCGGGCGCCAGATCGCGTTTGACGAACAACGCCTCGTTCAGATTGGGTTTGGTGTTGACGTGCACCCGGGAGGAGCGGGTGGTGCTGCCCTTCATCGGCATGTAGCCGATGTTGTGCTCGTTGGCCTTGAGCGCGAGCTTGGTCTCCAACGGCAAGGCGTGGAACCGGCGCGCCGCCGCGAAGGTGGCGTCGATCCGCGCCCGAGGCACGCCATGGTTCACGATGACGTAAAACCCGACGTTCTCCTGAGCGTCGCGGAGCTGGTCGGCGAGGCGCTCGGCGGCACCCACCTCCCCGGCACGCCACGGGCCGAGATCGAGCACCGGGATCACATCGTCGGCGCCGGCGCGGCGGGCGACATACGGGTTGCTCACGGCGGTCATGGCATTCTCCCGTCAATTTTCGTCAAGCCTAGCACCGCGGCTGCCGGCCGTCACCGGGCGACCTGCCGGCATCGCCGTTGTTTCGATGGCCTGCGGGTGCGCGGTTACGGCCGGCAACGGGGCCAGACCGAGATTTACCGGGGGGCGGAATACAAGGTCGAATTCCTGCCCAAGGTCGAGATTAAGGTCGTGGTCGACGACGCCATGCTCGACCGGGTGGTCGAGGCGATCAAGGCATCGGCGCATACCGGCAAGATCGGCGACGGCAAGATCTTCGTGCTCGACGTGACCGAGGCGATCCGCATTCGCACGGGTGAAACCGGATCGGACGCAATCTGACGCGGCGCGCGGTCAGGCGAGGAAATCTGGATCGTCGGTGAGTGCGGCGCGGGCGATCGCGGCGGTCGCATGGGCGTAGCCGTAGAAATCGAGATACTCGTGCTGGAACCATGGGTCCTGCTTGATCTCGGCCTCGTAAGCGGCACCCAGGGCGCGAAACAACTCCTGGCGTGACGCCTCCGGTGTCTGGGTGCCCGCAAGCAGAGCCAGATACTCCGCCGTCGCCGCATCGATCTGCTCGGCGTCGTTGTCGACGACCTCGATCCGGCGTTCCGCGAAATCGGCGTCGCGGAACACCGAGGGCAGCCGTCGCTCAAGAATCTTGGGATAGCTCAGGAAGCGCTCCGACCCACGGTCGCGGTAGCGCTTGAACAGCGTTAAATCCCGGTTGTACGGCAGGTTCAAATGTTCGAACGGGGTGTTGGTACGCAGGCTCGCCACCCCGAAGGCGGCGGCGACCCAGATCGGCCCCGAGTTCTGAGCGCTTCCGAACGCGGCGTCGGCCAGCACCGCGAGGTCGACGCTCCGGTCGTCGGGCAGCGCGTCGGGCAGACTGACATAGCCGTCGCGGGGCCACTCGTCAGGCTCCAGGCCGGGTTCCCCAAGGCGGATGACCTGATAACCGGCGCCGAGAAGACGGCGGATCGAGGGAGCGTAGGTGGCGATGTCGGCGGTCCGATGGCCGTGATGGGTTAACCCGGCTTGATACTTCATCGTGCGCATGTGGAAGAAGACATAGGGTGCGTCGGGATCGATGCCGATCTTCCGCAGCTCGAGGTGGGCGTGCTCGCGCAGAGCATCCGGCAGCACCAATCGCGCCGGGTGTATGCCGGCCACCACCTGACGCCAGAACTCGACGATCAGCAGGCGCGGCGACTGCAATAGCAGGTGAATCTTTCCCAGATCGGCGATCCCGCCGTCGATGAACCCCATGGCCAGGATCACATCGTCGTCGGTCTCGACCCAGACGAAGCCATCGCCCAGACAGTCCCGCACGTGTGGGTTTGTCCCGGGGCGGGTCATCGGCCCGGTGATGACGATGATCCGTTCGTACCGCGCGCGATACAGAGTCTTGAGGATTTGTTGCTCAAGCGCGAAATGCCCGATCCGGTCGGCCTGGGTCAGGATGTACACAAGACACGGACCCTCGGTGTCGAGATGCGGCAGCACGAGATGAAACAGCTTGGTGAGGTTCTCCTTTTGCACGAACTGGGCGCGCATTTCCTGCTCGAAGACGGCGGCGTCCGGGCGATCGGTGGGGGTCATGGGTGGGCTTCCTGGCCAATGGCCGATCGGATGACGGATGGCCAATCATCGGTGGCGACCCAGCCGAGGTCGCGTTCGGCGGCGCGGCTGTCCAGCGGGCTGGCGGCCGGGGTAGCGAACCAGCCGGCGTCGCGCACCTCGGGCCGTGCGCCGAACTGGCGTTCCACCCACTCGATGGCGTCGACCCGGCCCAACGTGTCGCGCGCGGCGACCAGGTAGGTGGCATACGGTTTGGTCTCGGCCAGCAGCGCGGCGCGGAAGGCGGCGGCACAGTCGCGGCTGGTCACATAGGTCCGCAGCATTGGCAAGCCACCATAGACCGGTGCGTCGACGGGTATGCCGGGGTTGCCCTCGTCCGCGGATAATGTCGCCAGTTCGGCCAGGATTTCCAACACCTTCTCCGACCGGACGATCAAGGTGGGGCGCAGGCAGACGATCGACGCGATGCCGCCGCGCCGGGCGAAGCTCTCGGCGGTGCGCTCGATCAACTGTTTGGTCAGATCGTAGGTACGCCTGGGTGTTTGCGGATGCGCCTCGTCGATCGGCAGATAGCGCGGCGGGGCCGATGCTTCCAACCCGGTGGCGGCGGTCGACGAGGCGATCACCACTTTGGTGACCCGACCCTGCTCCTCCGCCGCGTGCAGCAAGTTCCAGGTTCCCTGGACGTTGACCGAGACATAGGTGTGGTCTGGCACGTCGACGCCATCGTCGATACCGGCCAAATGAACGATCCGCTCGTGACCGGCGATCGCGGCGCGCACGGCCTCCAGATCGCGCATATCGACATTGTGATACGTCACACCCTGGGAGGGCGGCTTTATATCCAGCACCTCGACCACATGATCGACCATCAGTGCCTCGACAACAAACCGGCCAAGCAGGCCGCTACCCCCGGTGACCAGAACCTTTGACGTCGCCACATTGTTCTCCCGTGCTCCGATGACCGGCAGGTGGGCGTCGAGACGGACGGAGCATAGTATCGCCTGAGCTGAGAACGAAAGGTGGAGATCGCGATGCGCGTGATGGTGAACGGCGTGCGGTTGTATTTTGACGTGGATGGCGCGGCGCAAGTCCCGGAAGGGCCAACGATGCGGGGCCGGCCGACCCTGCTTCTGCTGCATGGCGGGCCGGGAAGCGACCATTCGGGGTTCAAGCCGTGGTTTTCCCGTTTCGCCGATATCGCCCAGGTGATCTATCTCGATCATCGCGGTAACGGGCGCAGCGATGACGGGTCGGCGGAAGAGCAGACCCTGGCGCAGTGGGGCGACGATGTCGCCGGGTTCTGTGAGGCACTGGAGATCGAACGGCCGGTCGTGCTCGGTCTTTCCTTTGGCGGCTTTGTTGCCCAATCCTTCGCCACGCGACATCCGGCGATGCCGGGGAAGCTCATCTTGATGTCGACGGCCTGCCGATCGGTTTTCGAGCGTAAATACGAGGCGTTCGAGGCGTTGGGTGGTGCCGATGCAAGACGCGCGGCGGAGCGGTTCTGGGGTGGCGATTTGGAAACCGATCCGTCGGTATTGGACGCATGGGACCGTCACTGCCGGCCGTATTACAACACCACGGCCCAGGATCCGGAGGCCCGGCATCGGGCTATCCGGCGGGAGGCGACCGAGGCGCGGTTCTTCCGGCGGGGCGGCGAACGCTGGCGCATGGATTTTCGCGACGCGCTGGGTGGCATTCGCTGCCCGACCCTGGTGCTGGCGGGCGATCGTGATCCGGTGACGCCGCTGGCGGATTCGCGGGAGATCGCCGCGCATTTACCGGCTGACCTCACCCGCGTGGAAATCGTGCCCAACGCCGGCCATGGGCCGTATCGGGATCAGCCGGTGATCACCGAGCGTTTACTGCGGGCGTTTCTTGCCGAATAAGGCTTATAGGTCGTTGCCGGTGATATGTGGTGTTGTCAGGAAGCATGACTTGAGAGCCGCGAGGGAGGCTGATCGTTGATCTGGATGGTGGCGCTTGGCATCGTCGTTGTGACCGCGGTGGTTGCGGCCGTGACGTTGCTGCGTGGTCGTGGCCGTCCGGCGGTGGTCGAGGAGACCCCGCGCATCGAACGACGCGCCGCCCGTCCAAAAGCCGAAGCGCGGCCGCCGATACCGAAGACGACGGATCGACGGCGCGAGTTGCATGCCATCGTCGACCGTCAGCGCGAGACGGTTGGCCGCATGGTCGCCGGGCATGTGCAACTGATCGATGTCGGCGCGATGATCGCCGACGCGCCGGCGTCCCGGATCACTCCGGCCAGGGCGCTCGACGTGGCTGAGCAGGTCGCCAAGGCGATGACCCGCGAGGGCGACATGATCGTCCGTATGGAGCCCGACGGTGTGGCGATCATCTATGACGGGCTCACCCGCGAGCAAGCCGAAACGCGCAGCCAGGAGATCGCCGAGGCGACGATCGAGGCCTTGGGTGAGCTTGGCGGCGAGGGACGTTACCTGGCCGAGGGGTTCGCCTATGAGCTCGACGCGGCGATGCAGGGCGCTGTCATCGATTCGGTTGATGACTTGATCCGTTTTGTCCGGATCGCCCATCAATCCTACGTCAACAAACACCGGGGCGTGGCGCAACAGCTTGGCAAGGCGTTGGAATTGCGCAGCCGCCCAGTGTTGGCGGCCAATGGCGCCGATGTCGAAGGGGTGGAGCTGACCGTTATCCGGCGGACCGGTGATGGTGGGCGGATCAAGTTCGAAACCGCGAGTTGGGAGCCGGTGGAACCAGCGCTGGGCGCGGAGATGGATTGCGTGGTATTGGAAAAGCTTCCGGTGGTGCTCGCCGAGACGTTGGAAGGCGGAATAAAGGGGATGGTCTTTGTGCCGCTAAGGTTAAGCAGTTTGGCCAATCCGCTATACTTCGACAATGTACGATCGGCGCTCGGCAGTCTGCCCGAGGGTCTGCGTAACAAGCTGGTCCCGGTGCTCGATCCTGGTCAGGGCCATGCGCGCCGCGCGCTGTCCGGCTTGGCGCGAAGCTTGGCGGCACAGGTGTCGGCGGTAGCCTTGCGGGCCAAGAATCCTGACGTTGATGTGGCCGCCGCAGCCGAAGCTGGGATTGAGCGTGTGGTTCTGGACGCACCCGACGCTCGGTTCGACGATCCGCCGGCGGCCGTCCGCCGGTTCCTGGCCGCGGCGCGTGAACATGGCCGCAAGCCGCTGATCTTTGGCGTGGGCAAGTCCGGAGCGACCGCCGCGACGGGGATTGCGCGATCGATCATTGACAATTGACCGGCCTCGCGGCGCTGAACGTTCATGCTAAGCTAATCCCGTGCCGGCTGCGTGGCGACCATCCGCCGCGTCGTTCGCAACCCTAGCCGCTTGGGGCGTCATGTCGGAGCGTGATCCACGACCTGAACATCTGTCCTACGACCTCAACCGCGTTCTGGCGTCGGTGGTTGGAATTACCTCGCACATCCCGGAGGACGCCTTCACGGCGTCGATCCTGGGCACCGAACGGGTGGGAAGTGGGGTGGTCATACGGGACAATGGTCTGATCCTGACCATCGGTTACCTGGTGACCGAGGCGGAAACCCTTTGGATCACCGATAACCGGGGCCGCGCGGTGTCCGGAATGGTGCTTGGCTACGACCAGGAAACCGGCTTTGGGCTGGTGCAGGCGCTCACCGCACTGGATCTGCCGGCGATCGAGATTGGCGCCTCGTCCGAGGTGCGGGAGGGCGACCAGATGGTCTTGGCCGGAGCCGGCGGACGGCGGGCGGCCATCACCACCCAGGTCATCGCGGTACGGGAATTCGCGGGATACTGGGAATACCTGCTGGACGAGGCGATCTTCACCGCTCCCGCTCACCCCAACTGGGGTGGCGCCAGCTTGATTGACGCCGAGGGTCGTCTGGTTGGCATCGGCTCGTTGTTCATCCAACAAAGTCAAGGTGGTGGGCAGCCGGTCGACGGTAACATGGTGGTGCCGATCGACTTGCTGACGCCGGTCTTGGATGACCTGACCCTGCGGGGCGGCCGGAATGCACCGCCCCGGCCATGGCTTGGCTTGTACGCGACGGAGATCGAGGATCGGGTGGTGGTGGCCGGTATGGCGAACGGCGGCCCGGCGGAGCAGGCGGAGTTGGAAACCGGCGACCTCGTGTTGCGGGTGGCCGACTATCCAGTCAACACCTTAGCTGAATTGTTCCGACAGGTGTGGGCGCAAGGCCCAGCCGGAGTCGAGGTGCCGATTGCGGTCAGCCGGGATGGCGAGCAGTTCGATCTAGTGATCGAAAGCGTCGCCCGCGGCAGTCTGCTCAAGATGCCAAAATTGCATTGATCCGCGCTGGGCACCTTGGGATTACTCCTCCCGGGACACCACGCGCACGCTGTCGCCAATGCGATCGTCGGGCCGCGACACTAGGATGTCTCCCGGCGCGAGACCACCGATCACCTCGGCGATTTGGTCATTGAGCAGACCAAGCGTCACCCCCCTGTGCCGCGCCCGTCCCTCGATGACGATGAAGACCGCCCATCCTCCACCATCGCGGAACAGGGCGGCCAGCGGCACCCGAACGGCATCCGGTACACGAGCGGTCTCGATCTGGGTTTCGACACGGTAGCCATGCCCCAGTTTATGGCCCGCTTCCTTTGCGTCGTCGAAATCCACCAGTACATTCACTCGTTGCTCCTCAATCCCTAGCGCTGAAATCTTGGTGAAGCCGTAGGGCTCGATCCGGCGCACGGTGCCGGACAAGGCGGCCCCGCCACCCCATCGTTCGATGACGACCGGCGCGCCTTCCGCGATCTTGACGGCGTCCGTGGACAGCGCTTCGACGACGACCTCCATATCGCCCAACTCGCCCAACTCCACCAAAGGTTCGCCTGCCGAAACCACGCCTTCGTCCTCGCGGATGACACGCAGAACCCGGCCCGAGATCGGCGCGATCACGTGCACGCAACAGGTATCGTGGCTTGTGTCCAACGCGTCGTTCGCCTGCATCAGCTCAGCCTGCGCGCGTTCCAGTTCGGCGGCTCGTACCAGGACTTGCGCCTCGGCGATTCTGAGCGCGGCTTCCGCCCGCTTCACCTCGGTTTCGGCGACGTCGAGTGATCGCTCGGAGGCAACTTCGCGCCGCACCAGAATGCGTGCCCGCGTCAACTCGATCTCGGCAAAGGCCAAGTCGGCGCGCGCTCGCTCCACCTCGGCGCGAGACAGCTCCAGATTGGCCCGCGCGGCCGAAATCTGCGCGAGAACGCGGGCCTCCTCTCGGGCATCCAGCAGAGTTGGTTCGACCGGCCGGATCGCCGCCAGCACGGACACCTGGCCGAGCACCATGTCACCGTCCTCGATCCGGATGCGTTGAAGGGTGCCGGTGATCGGTGCCGAAACGATATAGACCTCCCGTACCCGTGTTTTGCCCTCTTCGTTTACGGTTGCGACGACGGAACCGCGGTCGACCTCGACCAGATCGACCGGAACCGGCCGAGGCCAGAATGATAAAGCCAACCCCGCGACGATCACGGCTCCGAGGGCGCTCCAGATCAGGAGGCGTTTGCTGGTCACTGTCATCGATCAATCCCTGGTTTTCAACACCGCGATCAGATCGAGCTGGTCGATCTTGCGTCGAACGATTACACTGCAGCTGGCGATCGCGGTGATACCGATCAACGCGCCCGTGCCATAAGTGCCCGGGTCAAGCACATCAGGAATGCGGAATAGTTCGGTGTCGAACTGACTGGTCAGCAGCGCCTTGAGTCCGAAGCCAACCAGACACCCCAGCGGCAACGCCAACGCCGACAGCAGCGCAAGTTCACCAAGCAGGATGTAGGCGACCTCGCCACGGGTGAAGCCGAGAACCCGCAGGCTCGCCAGATCGCGTTCGCGCTCCGACAACGAGACCCGGGCGGCGTTGTAGACGACGCCGAACGCGATCACGCTGCCGAAGAGGACATAGACGTTCACGATGATATCCATGGTCTCATCGAGCGTGCGCCGAAACTCGCCAAGGGCGGCGGTTTTGCTCGACACGCTGGCGATCTCCGGCGTTCGCTTGAGATAACGGTGGAACGTGTCGAGCATCGCCGGGTCGACCCGGAGATAAGCGCCGGACACCCGTTCGCCATCGCCCATGAACCGGTCCAGAGCTGGTCGGGAGATATAGAGCGGCGAGCCGATCAAGGTATCGAAGGTGCCGACGACCGGCAAAGCGGCCTTGGGGCGCTTGCCGGTTCGGGCCTCGACATACAGCGTGTCTCCCGGCCCCACTCGCATGAGTTCGGCCAGTTTCGACGAGATCAGCAGCCCGCGCTCGGGCATCGCGATCGGCCGCGCCTCGGCGTCGAGTGGACGGAACAGGCGTGGATGGTCGGGTAGGCTGACCAGGCTCTCCAGCCGCTCCACGGGCCCGGACCGGAGCCGCACCGGCACGGCGCGAAACGGCTCGCTGGCCAGCACGCCCGGCAGGCGCGCCAGCGCGTACGCGGCGTTCGGCCCACCCGCTTCGGTCAGGGTGACGGTGATGTCCTGGCCCTGCATGCGGGTGAAGAAGTGAAGCACCATGTGCTCGATGGAATCCCGCCAACTGAGCGACGTGATCAGCACGCCAAGCGCGAACGCGATGCCGGTAATCGCGGTGAGCGTGCGAAGCGGTCGATGCAGCAGGTGGCGCGCGATCATCCGGGTCGGTTGATCAAGCCCGACGGCGAGTTTGGCGAGCATGCCACGGCGGTAGAAGGGAGGTGCGGGCGGTCGCATGGCCTCGGCCGGCGGTAGGCGCATGGCGCCGCGAATGGCGTTGAACGCACCGGCCAGGGAGGAGATCGAGGCCGCAGCACCGGCAATGGCGATACCGGAAGGGCTGGCGCGATAGATCAGCACCGGGAAGCGGAATTGAATGGCATACAGTTCGGTCATGGCGCGACCGAAGATCGATCCGGCGATCACCCCGATGACAAGGCCAAGCGCGGCGATCACCAGCACGAACTTGGCGTAATGCCAGCCGATCTCCAATGGTCCGTAGCCGAACGCCTTGAGCAGCCCGATCTGGCCCCGTTCCAGGGCGATGAGCCGGCCGATCACGGCATTCAGCACGAACGCGGCCACGCCAAGGAAGATCGCCGGCAACACGGTGGCCAGTATGCGCATCTGGTCGATCTCGTTAGAGACGAACCAGTTCGAGATCTGGTCGCTTCGATCGTGGGCGCCGATACCGCCGTAGCGGTCGAGCAGGATGTCGAGCCGATCGATGACCGCCTCGCGGGACACGCCGCGCATCAGGCTCAGCGAGACGTCGTTGAAGGCGCCGTCCAGGTCGAAGGCGGCGGCCAGGGCCTCGCGCCGCATCCAGACGACGCCGAAGCGCTTTTCATCCGGCATCAGCGCGCCGGGCCCGATCGCGTAGACGAACTCCGGTGACAGGGCGATGCCGACGATCCGCAACGTCCGCTTGGTCCGGTTGATGATGGCGTCGATGGTGTCGCCGACCGCCAGCCCATGGCCGTCGGCGAGGGATTCGACGATCACCACTTCGTCGTCAGTGTCAGCGCGGGGCAGGCGACCGGCGCGCATGGCGAGCGCATTCAGCCGTGGTTCGCCCGTGTCCGGCAGCGAGACCAGGCGCGCGGTCGCGGTCTCGGGGAACCCGGGAACATCGAGGATGACACCCTTGACGATCCGGGTTTCGACCGCGCCGACGCCCGATATGGCCGCGATACGCTCCACCAGCGCATCCGGTGCTCGCGTGGCGGTGGCAAAGACATGAGCGAAGCGATAGCGCTCGTAATACGCGCGTCGGGTTTCCTCCAAAGAGTCGGTGACGCTGAGCGACATCACCAGGACGGCGAGCCCCGACCCGACGATCAAGGCAATCGCCAGCACCGGACCGCGTTGCCCCCACAGATCACGCCAGAGTTTGAGGTCGAGTGCCCGCATCGCCGTTACCAATCAATCTCGCTGGCCGGGCGGCGATCCTCGACCTCCTGGACATCGACGATCCGGCCATCGCCAAACCGGATAACCCGGTCCGCCATCTTCGCGATCGCCGCGTTATGGGTGATCACCGCCGTGGTGGTGCCGAGGGTGCGGTTCACCTGATCCAAGGCGTCCAGCACGATGCGCCCGGTCTCGCTATCGAGGGCGCCGGTCGGCTCGTCGCACAACAGCACCTCGGGGCGTTTGGCGATCGCGCGGGCGATGGCCACGCGCTGCTGCTGGCCGCCGGACATG
>JABMNR010000208.1 GCA_013203465.1 Alphaproteobacteria bacterium | reverse complement strand
TCCATGTTCACATCGAGGATCTGGGCGCCGTTCTCGACCTGCTGGCGCGCGACCTCAAGCGCAACCTCGTAGTTCCCTTCGGCAATCAACTTGCGGAACCGGGCGGAGCCGGTGACGTTGGTCCGCTCGCCGATGTTGACGAAGGTTCCTTGCCGCGTGGTCATGGCTCAGGTCCTCAATTCGAACGGTTCGAGCCCGGACAACCGCAAGCGGCGTGGACGTTCTGGAATCAGATGAGGCGCGGCGCCGACCACGGCCTCGGCGATGGCGCGGATGTGGTCCGGCGTGGTGCCGCAACAGCCGCCAACCAGATTGACCAAACCGTCACGGGCCCAGGCACCCAGATGGGCGGCGGTTTCCTCCGGCGTCTCGTCATAGCCGCCGAACTCGTTGGGCAGGCCGGCGTTCGGATAGGCCGACACCCGGCAATCGGCGACCCGGGCAAGCTCGGCGACATGGGCACGCAAATCCTTGGCACCGAGCGCGCAATTGAAGCCGACGCTGAACGGTGTCGCGTGACTGACCGAGTTCCAGAATGCTTCCGGCGTCTGCCCCGACAGGGTGCGGCCGGATTTATCGGTGATGGTGCCGCTGATCAGAATCGGCAGCCGGATACCCGCCTCGTCATACGCTTCCTCGACCGCCATGAGCGCCGCCTTGGCGTTGAGCGTGTCGAAGATGGTCTCGACCAGGATGACATCCGCCCCGCCTTCGATCAGCCCCAACGTCGTCTCGTGATAGGCACCCCGCAGTTCGTCGAAGGTGACGTTGCGCGCGCCCGGATCGGCCACGTCCGGCGAGATCGAGGCGGTGCGGTTGGTCGGGCCGAGGCCTCCGGCGACGAACACCGGCCGCCCCTCGGCCTCGGACACCGTATCGGCGGCGCGGCGGGCGATCTCGGCCCCGACCCGGTTGATCTCGCGCGCCAGATGCTCAAGCCCGTAATCGGATTGGCTGATCGAGGTCGCGTTGAAGGTGTTGGTCTGGATCATGTCGGCGCCGGCATCGAGATAGGCGCGATGAATGCCCTCGATCGCATCCGGGCGGGTGAGGTTCAAAAGATCGTTGTCGCCTTTGACATCGTGCTTGTGATCGCGGAACCGTTCACCGCGAAACTCCTCCTCGGACAGCCCGAGCTGCTGGATCATCGTGCCCATGGCACCATCCAGGATGACAATCCGTTGCTCGGCCAAGCGGCTCAACGCCACGGCGGCGGCGGTCCGGTTTTTCATTATGCCTCCCCTGGCCGGCGAAGCGGCAGCGCGATGTTGTCATTGACACAACCGGTCGTGCCGGCCGATCGCGCGCCGTCGTTCGGCAGTCCCGCGATCAGCCGCCGCAGTGCCGCCGTGTCGTCGGGCGATACCCCGCCACCGACCAATGTCACACGCGGCCCCAGGGCCGGATCGCCGAGCAACCGGACCAACGCATCCCGCCCGGGATCGCAATCGACAAACAGTCGGCCCGGATAGGTGCGAGCCAACACCCGAACCGTGTCGAACCAACTGTCGGCAAGATTGGCGCGGGCGACCGACATCGCGTCGACCCCCAAGCCCGCCGCCGCCGAAGCCGCCGCCGCGAGATCGCCGGTCACCCGATCGCGCGCCGTCGCCGTGGGCGAGGCGAAGAACGGGTCGAACCGCAAGGTCAACAGGATCGGCAGGGATCGGCCGGCGTCGGCCAGGCCACGGCGCACCCCGCCGATCGCCGAGGCCAGGCGGGCCGGGTCTTGAATGCTTTCCACCAGAATCGCGTCGGCCCCGCCACCAGCCAAGCCCGACGCCATGGTGCGGGCCGCGCGCTCAACCCGGTCGAGCGGCAGGAAGCCGGTCAGCCGCGTTCGTCCCTCGACCCGCGCGACACCGAGAACCCAGCGCGCCCGGCCGGTGGCGGCTTCCGCCGCGCGGGCGGATTTCACCGCGTGCTCGGCCGCCATGTAGGAGACGATGAACGCCTCGTCATGCATCCGGTAGCGATCCAACCGTTCCGGCGAGCCGCCCGGGGTGTTGGTGCGGATCATCGTCGCCCCGGCGTCGAGATAACGATCATGCGCCGCCCGAACCGCCAAGGGCTGGGTGATGTTCAGAAGTTCTGCGCACGGCGACTCCAGGTCGGCCAGCAGCCGATCAAGACTTCCCGCCAGCAGTTCGCGGCAACCCGGTCGCAGGAATGAGGATGGCTTGGGCATCACGCCGCCTGCTCCAGCCCCGGGCGCACGCCAAGACGGCGGCAGATGGCGGCGGTCAGCTGCGGCCGGTTGAGGGTGTAGAAATGAAAATCCCCAACCCCTTCCTTCATCAACGTCAGGCACAGCTCCGAGGCGGTGGTGGCGGCGACTAGCTGACGGGTTTCGGGATCGTCGTCCAATCCATCGAACAGCTCGGCCATCCACGTCGGCACCGAGGTGCCGCATGCCTTGGAAAACCGCACCACGGTCTTGAAGTTGGTGACCGGCAGGATGCCCGGCACGATCGGCGCGGTGATCCCAGCGTCGGCGCAGATGTCGCGGAAGCGCAGAAACGTCTCCGCCTCGAAGAAATACTGGGTAATGGCGCGGGTGGTCCCGGCGTCGATCTTGCGCTTCAGGTTGTCGAGATCGGCCGCGCGTGATGGTGAGTCTGGATGCACCTCGGGATAGGCCCCGACCGAGATCTCGAAATCGGCGACCCGACGCAACCCCGCGACCAACTCGGCGGCGTTCGCATAGCCGCCGGGATGCGGTGTGTAGTGGCCTTGATCCACCGGCGGGTCGCCGCGCAGGGCGACGACATGACGGATGCCGGCGTCCCACCAGCCGCGCGCGGTGGCGTCGACCTCCTCCCGCGTCGCGCCGACGCAGGTCAGATGCGCCGCGGGGTGTATTCCCGTGTCGCTGTGAATCCGGGTCACGATCCGGCTTGTCCGTTCGCGGGTCGTGCCGCCGGCGCCATAGGTGACCGACACGAACGACGGCGCATAGGGTGCCAGCCGGGTCAACGCGTCCCACAGCTTCTCTTCGCCCGCCGCGTCCTTGGGCGGGAAAAATTCGAAGCTAATACGAGGTTCTTCAGTCATGGTAGTCCTCCTCACGTACCGGTCGCCGCGAACAACACCAACGGGCGGCGCGCGCACCAGAGACATACGGTGAGCGGCGTGCCTTCGAGCGTCAGCACCGGCTCCAGCTCAAGCCCGGCCCGCTCGACGATGCGGGTGATCTCGGCCTGGCTGAAACCGAGCCAGCGATGGGCGTGTTGCTCACGCAATTCCTCCAACTCATGCGGCGCGAAATCCACCAGCAGCACCCGGCCGCCCGGCTTCAACACGCGCGCCGCCTCGCTCAAGACCTCGGCCGGCGCCTCGGCGTAGTGCAGCACCATGTTCATCGTCACGGTGTCGAACCGCTCGGCCGGGAACGGCAGCCGATACATGTCGGCCAGCCGCACCTGGCAGCGGCGCAAGCCGGCGGCATCCAGATTGGCGCGCGCGATCTCAAGCATGGGCCGGGCAGTATCGATCCCGATGGCTTGATCGACGTGCGCGGCCACACACTCCAGCACGCGGCCGGTGCCGGTGCCGATATCCAAAAGATCGCCCCCCGGCGCCTCCGCAACAGCGGCGACCAGGGCGGCATCGATCTGTTCGTCATCCACGTAGAGACCGCGCAGATCCTGCCAATGGGCGGCGTTCTCGCGGAAATACGTGGCGGATCGCTGCGACCGTGTTTCACGGATCGCGTCGAGCCGCTGAAGATCGTCGCGGGCCGCGCCGTCCCGCTCGGGGATCAGGTCGACCAGCGCCTGTACCAGCCGCGCGCCCGTGCCACGCTCCGTCGCGCGATAGAAAGCACGCGCGCCTTCGCGGTTCCGTTCCAGAACCCCGGCCTCAACCATCAACTTCAGATGGCGGGACACCCGAGGCTGACTCTGACCGAGAATTGTCAGCAACTCGGTCACCGACAGTTCGGCATGGGCGCACAGCCCGAGAATCCGGAGGCGGGTCGGTTCGGCCACCGCGCGGAGACCGGCCAAAAGAATGTTCATGTCGTCGTCATATGTCATAGCAACATAAAGATATCTTTATATCTTGATGAAAGCAAGTTTGAATCGACCTGCCATTATCCCTGACGCATCGAGGCCTAGATTAACGCGGCCGCCGGAACGGGTCGGAACCTCACCGCTTCACAGGTCGCCCGCATCAAAGATCGCCCGCAAACCCTCACGATACGTCGGGTAGGTCAGCCGCACACCCAGTTCTTGTGACAGCCGCGTGGTGTCGAGCCGTTTGCACTCGGCGTAGAAGCCGCGCGCCATCGGTGACAACGCGGCGGTCTCGAAATCGATCGGCGCTGGCGGTTCAACCCCCAACAATCCGGCGGCGAACACCACCGGATCACCCGGCGGGCAGGCTTCGTCATCGGCGACGTTGTAGATGCCGCCATGGCGCGGCCGCGCCATCGACGCCAGCAATACGCTGCCGATATCGTCCACATGGATGCGGTTAAAGACCTGACCCGGCTTGTCGATGATCCGCGCGGTGCTTGCCCGCAACGCCTCGATCGCATTGCGCCCCTCGCCGGGCCCATAGATGCCGGCGATGCGGAACACCTGAACCGCGACCTCCGTGCCCTCGAAGGCATCGAGCCAAGCCCGCTCCGCCGCTGCCCGGCGTTTCCCGCGAGGTGAGCCCGGGGTCGGCGGCTCATCCTCCCGTGCGGTACCGCCGGCGCGGTCGCCATAGACCGCTGGGGTCGAAAGATAGCCGACCCAGCGCAACGCCGCGCTGACGCGCAGATCATCGGCGTGGTGCAACAGCGGTGGTGCGCCCTCGGCCGTGGGAGGGATAGAATCGATGACATGGGTCACACCCGCGAGGGCGGCCCGCGCACCGGCGATCAGCGCCGTGCCGTCGAACAGATAGCCGCTGATGCCAGAGGTTGTCAGCGCAGCGATCTTCTCGGCCGACCGCGCGGTGCCGGACACCCGCCAGCCCGCCGCCATCAGCCGATCAGCCAACCGCCGCGCCGTATACCCAAGACCGAAGAAAAGCGCATGCCCGGCAGGAATGGTCGGTTGCGGCAAAGCGGTCATGGTTGCGGCCCTCCAGTCTCAAGGTCTACAAGCGACGATACGGCCCGCGACACGCCAGTCGTGACGGGCGCCCCGAGATTCCCTCGGGGCCGGATACATCGTAGGCGATATCCGCGGCAACAGCTCTTGGGCGGTGCTCGACACCCCTTCGGCGCGTTGTCAGCGGTCGAAGGGAGAGTATTTTGAGCAAGCTCGGCGTCATGATCTGCGGCCACGGCAGCCGCAACCAAAACGCGGTCGATCAGTTCGGCGCGGTCGCCCACGCCCTCCGCGACCGGCTGGCCGGCAAGTACCCGGTCGATTACGGCTACCTGGAATTCGCCACCCCGATCATCCGCAACGGCCTCGACGCGTTGCGCGCCCAGGGGGTGACCGAGGTGCTGGCGGTGCCGGGCATGTTGTTCGCCGCCGGTCACGCCAAGAACGATATCCCTTCGGTGCTGAACACCTACATGGCGCAAAACCCGGGAATGACCATCCGCTATGGCCGCGAACTTGGGATCGACACCCGGATGCTGCACGCCGCCGGCGACCGCATCGAGCAAGCGTTGAAGGCCGCCGGCGATGACATCTCGCGCCACGACACCTTGCTGATGGTGGTCGGGCGCGGCGCCAGCGACCCGGACGCCAATTCCAACGTCACCAAGGTCATGCGGCTGTTGTGGGAGGGCATGGGCTTCGGCTGGGGCGAGACCTGTTATTCCGGCGTGACCTTTCCGCTGGTCGAGCCCGGCCTGCGCCACGCCGCGCGGCTCGGTTTCAAACGGATCGTGGTGTTTCCGTATTTCCTGTTCACCGGCGTTCTGGTCGAGCGGATCTACGACTACACCGATCTGGTGGCGGCGGAGTTTCCGAACATCGAGTTCGTCAAGGCGCCCTACCTCAACGACCACGAGATGGTGCTGCGCACCTTCGAGGCCCGGATCGAGGAGATCCTGGAAGGCACCGGCAACATGAACTGCCAGATGTGCAAATACCGTGAGCAGGTACTGGGCTTCGAGGCCGAGGTCGGGTTGTCGCAGGAGAGCCACCATCATCACGTCGAAGGCATCGGTACCGGCGACGGCCACAGCCACGAACACGAACACGATCACGGCCATGATCACGGGCACGACCATGAGCACGGGCACGACCATGAGCACGGGCACGACCATCATCACCATCCCTATCCGCAGGCCGACCATCCGATGGGGCCGAAGACCTTGCGCAAGGGTCTGGGGGGATGACCGATCGGCCGGTCGGCGTGGCGCACGACGCGATGGCCACGCGTGACTGGATCACCGATCCGGCCGAGATCACCCGCCGCTCGTTCGCGATCGTCGAGGGGGAGGCCGACCTCGCCCGCTTCGAGCCGGGAGAGCGCGGCGTTGCCGTGCGGCTGATCCACGCCTGCGGCATGACCGACATCGCCCCGGACCTGCGGCTGGCGCCGGGTGCGGTTGCCGCTGGTCGGCAGGCTCTCGCCGACGGCGCGCCGATCCTAGCCGACGCCCGCATGGTCGAGGCCGGCATCACCCGCTCCCGCCTGCCGGCCGGCAACCGGGTCATCTGCACCCTCGACGATGCGCGGGTGGCGGTGATGGCCAAGGATTCCGGTTTGACCCGCTCCGCCGTCGCCGTTGAGCTGTGGATCGACCACCTGGCGGGTGCGGTGGTGGCGATAGGCAACGCGCCGACCGCGCTGTTTCGGCTTCTGGAACTGTTGGCCGAGGGCGCGCCACGTCCGGCGGTGATCCTCGGGTTTCCGGTCGGCTTTGTCGGAGCCGCGGAAGCCAAAACCGCCCTTGCCGGCACCGACCAGCCTTACATTACCTTGCTCGGTCGGCGCGGCGGCAGCGCCATGGCGAGCGCGGCGGTGAACGCGTTGGCCCGGGAAGGGATATGAGATGACCACCCCTTGGCTCTCGGTGCTGGGGATTGGCGAGGACGGTTTGGCCGGCCTGTCCCCCGCCGGCCGTGCGCTGCTGGATCAAGCCGAGGTGATCGTCGGTGGTGACCGGCATCTCGCCATGCTGCCCGACACCGACACCCGCGAGCGCCTCGCCTGGCCGTCCCCGCTCACAACCCTGGTCGCGACGATCCTGGAGCGCAAACCAGACCGGGTCTGCGTGCTGGCGACCGGCGACCCGTTCTGTTTCGGCGTCGGCACCACCCTTGCCCGCCACGTACCGATGGCGGAGATGGCGGTGATCCCGGCGCCCTCGGCCCGGTCGCTGGTCTGTGCCCGGTTGGGCTGGCCGGAACATACGACCCGGCTGATCACCCTGCACGGCCGACCGCTCGCTTTGCTGGAGCCGCATCTGCAACCGGGAACACGGCTGATCCTGTTGTCGGCCGACGCGTCGACGCCAAGCGCCGTGGCCGCCCGCCTGATCGAGCGTGGGTTCGGTGCCAGCGAAATGGTCGTGCTGGAGCATATGGGCGGGCCACGCGAGCGCCGGGCGGACGGCCGCGCCGAGGCGTGGGATCACTCGCCGGGGGCCGATCTCAACACCATCGCGGTCGAGCTGACGGCGGGGCCTAACGCCCGACCACTCAGCACGCTGGCCGGGTTGCCGGACGACGCGTTCCGTCATGACGGCCAGATGACCAAACGCGAGGTGCGGGCGGTCACCCTCGCCGCTCTCGCACCCTATCCAGGTCAATTGCTGTGGGATGTCGGCGCCGGATGCGGTTCGGTGGCGATCGAATGGCTGCGCGCCGATCCCCTGAACCACGCGATCGCCATCGAACCCAAGCCAGCACGCCGGGCGATGATCGCCGAGAACGCCGAGCGCTTGGGCGTGCCCGGCCTGGCGATTCTGGAGGGCACGGCGCCGGACGCGCTCACGGCGTTGGACACGCCGGACGCCGTCTTCGTTGGCGGCGGCGCCTCGGTCCCCGGTGTCATCGATACCTGCTGGCACGCCCTTAAGCCGGGCGGCCGCCTGGTCGCCAACGCGGTGACCTTGGAAAGCGAGGCGGTGCTGCTCGCCCGGTTTGCCGAGTTGGGCGGGGAGTTGGCGCGGATCGCCATCGACCGCGCCGACCCGGTCGGGCCGTTCCATGGCTGGCGCCCCAGCATGCCCGTCACCCAATGGCGGATTACCAAGCCATACGGAGCGCCCTCATGAGCGGCCGGCCGCGCCGAGGGAAGCTTTGGGGCCTCGGTGTCGGTCCGGGCGATCCGGAGCTGATCACCCTCAAGGCGCTGCGTCTGCTGCGGGCGGCCGATATCGTGGCCTATCCCGCGCCGGAGACCGGTGACAGCCTGGCCCGCGCCATCGTCGCCGAATACTTGCCGGAAGGGATCGAGGAATACGCCATCCGTATGCCGATGGTGGTCGAGCGATTTCCGGCGCAGGAGGTGTATGACGCGGCGGCGGCCGATCTGGGCGCCGCCCTCGACGCAGGCCGCGACGTCGCGGTGCTGTGCGAGGGCGACCCGTTCTTCTATGGCTCGTTCATGTATCTGTTCGGCCGGCTGGCCGAGCGCCACTCGGTCGAGGTGATCCCCGGTGTCTCGTCCCTGACCGCCTGCGCCGCGCGGCTGGGCAGTCCGCTGGCCGCCCGCAACGACACCCTGGCCGTGCTGCCCGCGCCGCTCGACGACGCTGTGCTGGAGGCGCGGTTACGTCTGGTCGACGCCGCCGTGCTGATCAAGGTCGGTCGGCACTTCGGCCGGATTCGAGCCTTGCTGAACCGTATGGGATTGGCTGACCGGGCCCGCTATGTCGAGCGCGCCACCATGGCGACCGAACGGGTGCTGCCGCTGGATGCCGTGGCCGAGGACGGCGCGCCGTATTTCTCAACCATCCTCATCCACAGCCGGGGTGAGGCATGGACATGAATGCCACGCCGATCATCATGTATGTCACCCGCGCTGGCCGACCCATGGCCGATCGCGCGGCCAGCGCCGTCGACGGCACCGTGCGGGAAACCCCCGGCGGTGTTGCCGAGGGGCTGCGCGCCGCGTTCCGGGCCGGCCAACCGATTGTGTTGGTCGGGGCCGCCGGCATCGCCATCCGGGCGCTGGCCCCCGAGATCGCTCGCAAGACCGAGGAACCGCCGGTGGTGGCACTGTCGGAGGATGGGGCGATCGCGGTGCCGCTGCTCGGCGGCCACCGCGGCGCCAACGATCTCGCCCGCCGGTTGGCCGAGGCCTTGGGCGGGGTGGCGGCGATCACCACCGCCAGCGACCGGCGGTTCGGCGTCGCCCTGGACGACCCGCCCGCCGGTTGGCGGCTGGCCAATCCAGGCGATCATAAGACCGTGGCGGCCGCCCTGCTTGAGAGCGCCACGGCAAGGATCGAGGGGGATATCCCCTGGATCGCGGCAAGTGGTCTGCCAACCGCCGAGGATGGCGCCGTGATCTTGCAGTCGACCATCCACCCTGCCGAGGGCGGGCCGGAGCGACTGGTCTATCACCCGGCGGTCCTGGCGCTGGGCGTCGGGTGTGAGCGCGGCTGCGATCCGGAAGAGCTTTGGAACTTGGTCCGCGCGACCCTGGCCGAGGCCGATTTGGCGCCTGCGTCCATCGCTTGCGTGGTCTCGCTTGACCTGAAGGCGGACGAGCCGGCGGTGCACGCGCTGGCCGCGCGGTTGGGCGTGCCGGCCCGGTTCTTCGACGCCGACCGGTTGGAACAGGAGGCGCCGCGACTGGTCAATCCGTCCGAGGTGGTGTTTCGTGAGGTCGGCTGTCACGGCGTCGCCGAGGGGGCCGCATTCGTCGCCGCCGGGGCCGAGGCAAACCTGATCCTCCCGAAGCGCCGATCGGCCCGCGCCACCTGTGCCGTCGCCGAGGCGTCCGAGCCGATCAATGCGGCGGCGGTGGGCCGACCTCGCGGGCACTTGGCCATCGTCGGCACCGGCCCCGGCACCGCCGTTTGGCGCACCCCGGAGGTCGACGCCCTGGTCGCCGACGCCGAGGATCTGGTCGGCTACGATCTGTATCTCGACCTGTTGGGTCCGGCGGCCGGTCGCGCGCGGCGGCATGGGTTTCCCTTGGGCGCCGAGGAGGAGCGGGCGCGCGCCGCCCTTGATCTGGCCGCCGGCGGACGGCGGGTGGCGCTGGTATCCTCCGGCGATCCCGGCATCTACGCCATGGCCAGTTTGGTGTTCGAGCTGTTGGACAGAAGTGGACAGCCTGGGTGGGGTCGGGTCGAGGTGGTCGTCGCCCCCGGTATTTCCGCTCTGCAGGCCGCCGCGGCGCGGATCGGCGCGCCCCTGGGTCACGATTTCTGCACCATTTCGCTGTCCGATCTGCTAACCCCGTGGCCGGCGATCGAGGCACGGGTGCGGGCCGCCGCCGAGGGCGATTTCGTGATCGCGTTCTACAACCCGGTGTCCAAGCGCCGCCGAACCCAACTGCACGCCGCCAAGGCGATCCTGGCCGATCACCGCCCGGCCGACACCCCGGTGGTGCTGGCCCGCTCGCTCGGCCGACCCGAGGAGAGCGTGCGCGTGACCACACTCGCCGATCTTGACCCGGAGGCGATCGACATGCTGACCGTGGTGCTGGTCGGCTCCTCGGCCACCCGCGCGGTCGCCCGTGGCGATGGCGGTACCTGGGTCTACACCCCGCGCGGCTATGCCGGGAAGCCGGGCAGCCCGATGACCGCGAAAGAGACCGGGCGATGACCGTGCATTTCATCGGTGCCGGGCCCGGCGACCCGGATTTGCTGACCATCCGGGCGCGCGACCTGATCGCCCGTTGTCCGGTCTGTTTGTACGCCGGATCGCTGGTGCCGGAGGCGGTGGTCGCTCATGCGCCGGCAGGTGCCCGGGTGCTCGACACCGCCCCCATGACCCTCGACCAAATCATGGCCGAGATCGAGATCGCCCACGCCGAAGGCTTGGACGTGGCGCGGGTGCATTCCGGCGACCCCTCGCTCTACGGTGCCATCGCCGAGCAGATACGGCGCCTGAACGCGGCCGGCATTCCGTTCGATATCACCCCCGGCGTGCCGGCCTACGCCGCCGCCGCCGCCGTGCTCGGCATCGAGCTGACGATCCCCGAGGTCGCCCAGACGGTGATCCTGACCCGCACGGCGATGAAATCCTCGCCGATGCCGCCGGGCGAGGAGCTGGAAGCGTTGGCGCGGACCAAGGCGACCCTGGCGATCCACCTGTCGATCCGCAATCTGCGGCAGGTACGGCGCGCGCTGGAACCGCATTACGGCGCCGACTGTCCGGTGGCGGTGGTCTACCGGGTCGGCTGGCCGGACCAGAAAGTGCTGCGCGGCACGCTGGCCGACATCGCCGCGACGGTTCGGGCCGAGAAGATCACCCGCACGGCGCTGATTCTGGTCGGCCAAGCGTTATCGGCATCGGATTTCCGCGACTCGGCGCTGTATGACGGCGCGCATGTCCACCTGCTCAGGCCGACACGGTCCGCCGACGTCTGAGCCAACCGAACGCCTCGGCCACCGTCTCGACACATGGCGGCTCCGGCGGTTCCGGCCGGTCGATCATCACCACCGGCAGGCCGAGGTCGCGCGCCGCGTCGAGCGTGGCCCGCCCCGAGGCACCACCGCTGTTGCGGCAGACGAGGACGACCACACCTTCCGCCTCGAATAGCGCTTGCTCGTCCGCCCGATGGAATGGACCGCGTCCCGCGGTCATGCGAAAGCTCTCGAACGGCGGCGGCATCGGCTCGACCGTCCGCAGCAGAAACCGCCCACCGATCGCCGCGAAGTCTTGCACCCGCTGCCGGCCCAGGGCGAGAAACACCGTGGCGTCCCCAAGGTCGAGATCGCGCACCGCCTCGGCCGCCGCGCGCTCGTCGGCCGCCGCGATCCAACGATCGCCAGCTCCGGCCCGCCACGGCGGACGGACCAGGGCCAGACGCGGCACCCCGGTCAGCGCCGCCGCGCGTGCCGCGTGCTCCGATATCTGCCGCGCGAACGGATGGGTGGCGTCGATCAGCGCCGTATAGCGTTCCGCCCGCAGATGCTCGATCAACCCGTCGACACCGCCAAAGCCGCCGACCCGGACCGTGCCCGCGATCTCCGCCGGGGTGTCGGTCCGCCCGGCGAGCGCGGTGACCGGCTCAAACGCGCCAGCTGACACCAGCGCCGCCGCCAGTTCCCGCGCCTCCGCCGTGCCGCCCAGGATCAGCACGCGGTCAGCCATCGGCCCGGCCCACCACCACGCCCGCGCGATCGATCACCAACACCTCGACCGCCACCGGCGCGCCATCGAGCACCCCGAGTGCGGTGGCCCGCGCGTCGGCCGCCACCGCGTCGGCCAGCGGTAGCCCCGCCGCCAGCGCTTGATCTAGCACCTGGTTCGCGGTGTTGGCGTGGCGCGCCCTCTCCGGGTCGCCGCCCAGGGCCGCGAGCTTGTCCGCCAGCCAGTCGAAATCCACCTGACTGCGGCCAGAATGCAGATCGAGCGCCCCTTGCGCCAGTTTGGTCAGCTTGCCGAACCCGCCGCCGATGGTCAGCTTGGGCACCGGATGCGCGCGCAGGTATTTGAGCAAGCCGCCGGCGAAATCGCCCATGTCGAGATAGCCGAACGCCGGCAGCTCGTAGAGCGCCGCCACCGCCGCCTCGGAGGTCGAGCCGGTGCACGCCGCCACGCGGTCGAGCCCGGCGGCTCGCGCCACGTCGATGCCGCGACGGATCGAGTGAATCCACGCGGCGCAGGAAAACGGCACGACAATTCCGGTGGTGCCGAGGATCGACAAGCCGCCGACGATACCGAGCCGGGGATTCCAGGTCTTGGCCGCCAGGGCCTCGCCACCCGGTACCGCGATCTCGATCTCCACATCGCCCGAGCCGCCGTGAGCCGCCGCGACCTCGGCCACCACCTCGGCCATCATCCGGCGCGGCACCGGATTGATCGCCGGCTCGCCCGGCGGGATCGGCAACCCCGCCCTGGTCACGGTGCCGACCCCATCCCCGGCGCGGAACACCACGCTCGTGCCCGGAGCAGCGGGGTGCACGGTGACCTGGATCGTCGCCCCATGGGTCACGTCGGGGTCGTCGCCCGCGTCCTTGACGATCGCCGCCATCGCCCAGCCATCGCCCAGTCCTTCTCGGGCCAGCGGGAAGGCCGGTTCCTGCCCCTTGGGCAGCCGGATCGACACCGGGTCGGGAAACCCGCCACCCAACAGCGCGGTGTAGGCGGCCTTGGTCGCCGCCGTCGCGCAGGCGCCGGTCGTCCATCCGCGCCGAAGAGGTCCGTCGGGCTTTCGCACCATGACGGATTTCTACCCCGCGCGGTCGCCCCGGGACTAGGCCCGATGCCCTTGGCTCGGTTAGGCTGGGTGTATGGAGCGCGTGCCCTATACCCCACCGCCGTTCGAGCCGGGCCATGTTTGGCTGTGCGGCGCCGGACCCGGCGACCCCGGTCTGTTGACCTTGCACGCGGTCAACGCGCTGGGTCAGGCGGACGTGGTGGTCTACGACGCGTTGGTGGATCAGGCGATCCTTGACCTAGCCCGCCCCGAAGCCGCCCTAGAGTTCGCCGGCAAGCGCGGCGGCAAGCCCTCGCCAAAACAGGCCGACATCACCTTCCGCCTCATCCAGTTGGCGCGCCAGGGGCTGCGGGTGTTGCGGCTGAAGGGCGGTGATCCGTTCGTGTTCGGACGCGGCAGTGAGGAAGCGTTGGGCTTGGTGGCGGCGGGAATTCCGTTCCGAATCGTGCCGGGGGTCACCGCCGGCATTGGTGGTCTGGCCTATGCCGGTATCCCGGTCACCCACCGCGACACCAACCACGCCGTGACCTTCATCACCGGCCATGATGCCACCGGCGACATGACCGGCGGCATGGACTGGGACGCCTTGGCCAAGGGGGCGCCGGTGCTGGTGTTTTACATGGCGATGAAGCATCTGGCGGGCATTACTGAGCGGTTGATGGCTGGCGGCCGGCCGGCGGGTGAACCGGTGGCCATCGTCTCCAATGCCGCGACGCCAAACCAAAAGGTGTTGGAGACCACGCTGGCGCGGGCGGTCACCGACGCGGCAACGGCCGGCATGGCGCCGCCCTGCATCGTGGTGGTCGGCCCGGTGGTCAGGCTGCGCGGCGGTCTCGACTGGTTGGGCGCACTGAACGATGGCCGGGTGCTGGAGTCCGACCCGATGGGTTTGGACTGGTCCCGGCACGCCGGGTGAACGCCGCCGTACCGCCGCCCGGTTTGATCGTCGCCGCCCCGGCCTCGGGATCCGGCAAGACCACGCTCGCCACGGCGATCATGGCGGCGCTTGCCCGGCGCGGCCAGACGGTCGCCGCCGCCAAGGTCGGCCCCGACTATATCGATCCTCGGTTTCATGAAGCCGCCACCGGCGGCACCTCGACCACCCTCGACGGCTGGGCCATGCGGCCCGAGACCCGCGCCGCCCTGGTCGCCACCCTCACCGGCGACATCGTGGTGATCGAGGGGGTGATGGGGCTGTTCGACGGTGCACCCTCGGATGGCCTGATCGATGACGGCTCGACCGCCGCCCTGGCCCGCGCCACCGGCTGGCCGGTGGTCCTGGTGGTCGACGCCGCCCGGCAGGCGGGCTCGATCGCGGCGTTGGTGCACGGCTTCACCACCTTCGACCCCGCGCTGCCGATCGCCGGGGTGATCCTGAACCGGGTTGGCGGCGAGCGGCACGCCGGGATGTTGCGCGACGCTCTCGCTCCCCTCGGGATGCCGGTGTTCGGCGCCGTGCCTCGGACGGAGGAAATCGAGCGTTCGTCACGGCATCTGGGTCTGGTGCAGGCGCAGGAAGATCCGATGCTGTCGGCCTATCTGGACCGGCTGGCGGCGTTGGCCGAGCGGCATCTGGACCTGGACGCGCTACGTGCCGCTGCCCGTCCCGCCGTGTTCAATCCGAGCACGTACACCGCTTCCATCCCGCCGCTGGGCAACCGCATCGCCATCGCCCGCGACGACGCCTTCGCCTTTCTCTATCCGCATCTGCTCGACGGCTGGCGACGGCAAGGGGCGGGCCTCGGCTTCTTCTCACCGCTGGCGGACGAGGCGCCGGACGCCGATGCCGACGCGGTGTTCCTGCCCGGCGGCTACCCCGAGCTGCACGGCGGACGTCTGGCAACGGCGGAAAGCTTCCGCGCCGGGCTTGCCGCCGCCGCCGAGCGCGATGCGTGGGTTTATGGCGAGTGCGGCGGGTTCATGGCGCTGGGCGAGGGGTTGGTCGGCGGCGACGGCGCGCGCCACCGGATGGCCGGGCTCTTGCCGTTGGTCACCCGCTTCGACCAGCGGCGTTTGCATCTCGGCTACCGCGCGATCACCACACGGTTGGACACGCCGTTCGGGCCAGCCGGCACGCGGCTGCGCGGGCACGAGTTTCACTATTCCACTCTCGGCCAAGAAGGTGGCGGTCAAGAAGGTGGCGGCCAAGAGGGCGAGGGCGGGCGGCCTTTCGTCGCGTCCGATGCCAGGGGCACGGCGCTCGGACCGTTGGGGCTGATGGTGGGCCGAACATTCGGCTCCTACCTGCATGTGATCGACCGGGAGTAGACGTCCATGACGGCCTTGATCTTCCATGGCCAAACCGCCAGGTATCGCGGGCACGCTCCCGCTCGACCCACGCCGCGACAGATTGGATCCGCATGAAACCTCTTGCATGGCCGCTGATCGCGGCGCTCGCTCTGATGCCGATAGCGGCCGCTGCCCACGATCTCCCGCGTCCCCACACGCATCCGGCCGCGATGACCCAGCTTGCGTCCGGCAGCCAGCAGCACGCGGCCATTTCGGTCACCGCCGCGTTCGCCCGCGCCTCGGCCGGGCCGGCGAAGACCGGCGCCGCCTATCTGACGATCCACAACGCTGGGTCTGGGGCTGATCGCCTAGTCGCGGCCAAGGCCGACGTCGCCAAGCGGGTCGAGCTGCACACCCACCGGCATGAAGGGGGTGTGATGAAGATGCGGCCGATCGCGGCGGTCGACATTCCCGCCGGCGGCAAGGCCTCGCTCAAGCCCGGCGGCGATCACGTGATGTTCATGGGGCTGACGGCGCCGCTGACGGAAGGCGAGAGCTTTACGCTGACGCTGGTGTTCGAGCGGGCAGGGGAGATCACGGTGACCGTCGAGATCGGCTCGGTCGGTGCGATGGGCGCGTCCCATAGCCGCGGCGTCCACGGCACACACCGGAAGACCAACTAGAGCGCGATCGACCAATACCGAGTCACGTAAGTGACTCGGTATTGGTCGTGAATCGCCCTCTTATTCAATAGGATAGAGCAGATTCACGAGAGCAATCCGAGCCACTAAATGGCTCGGATTTCTCACGATCTGCTCTAGCTCGTCCGCCGCCATTCCTCGGCGGTGATCGCGTAACCGAGTACCGAGAACCCGTTGTACTCGATCGTGCCGATCGAGCGCAGGCCGGCGACTTCCAGCACCCGCGCCGAGGCGGCGTTCTCCGGCACCACGAAACCGACGATCCGGTCGAGGCCCGCCGTCTCGAAACCGAACCGCAGCGCCGCGCGCGCCGCCTCGCGGGCGCGGCCCCGGCCCCACCAGGGTTTGGCGAAGGCATACAGCACCTCGACATGCTCGGACCGTTCAAGCCGGGCGAGACCGGCCTGGCCGATCAGCTGTCCGGTCACCCGGTCCTCAACCGCCCACACCCCGTACCCGCGCCGCCACCCTTCATTGAACGCGGCGATGCGGGAGGCGGCGATTTCCTCGGCAAACGGGATCAGCGCCTCGCCACCGATCAGATAGCGCACCACCTCCGGGTCGGCGCGCATCGCGGTGTAGGCCGCGTGGTCGTCGTCGCGGAAACCACGCAGGATCATCCGCTCGGTTTCCACGGTCGGAACGGGTGGCGTGCTCATTTGGCACCGTCTCCGGCTTGCGATCGTGCTGCTCTGGTTCGATACTCCCGGTTACGCGCACCAGCAACCCAGGCTCTATTTCCGGGAGGTTCCGTCCATGCCGATCGTCAACCGCATCGCCGAGTTCGCGCCGGAGATGACCGAATGGCGCCGTGACCTGCACGCCCATCCGGAACTCGGGTTCCAGGAAAGCCGCACCAGCGATATCGTCGCCGCCAAGCTCCAGGAATGGGGTATCGAGGTGCATCGTGGCCTGGGCGGCACCGGGGTGGTCGGGGTGCTCAAGGCGGGATCGGGCGACCGGCGGATCGGCCTGCGCGCCGACATGGACGCCCTGCCGATCCTGGAGCGCGGCGTCGGCGACCGGCCGTACCGCAGCCAGAATGACGGGGTGATGCACGCCTGCGGCCATGACGGTCACACCACCATGCTCCTGGGTGCCGCCAAATACCTGGCCGAGAACAAGAATTTCGACGGCACCATCCACTTCATCTTCCAACCGGCCGAGGAGGGCCTGGGCGGGGCGATCAAGATGGTCGAGGACGGGCTGTTCCAGCAATTCCCCTGCGAAAAGGTCTACGGCATGCACAACATGCCGGGGCTGCCGGTGGGCGAATTCGCGATCCGGCCGGGCGCCCTGCTGGCGGCCGGCGATATCTTCGAGGTGCGCATCCAAGGCCGTGGCGCCCATGCCGCGATGCCGGAACAAGGCGTCGACCCGGTGATCGTCGGCTCCAGCGTGGTGATCGCGCTCCAGACCCTGGCCAGCCGTACCATCGCCGCCCAGGACTCGCTGGTGGTGTCGGTCACCGAGTTCCACGCCGGCGACGCGTTCAACGTGATCCCGGACGCGGTCACCCTGCGCGGCACCTGCCGGACCCTCGACCGCGACATTCATGCCAGCTTGCCGGAACGGTTCCAGCGGGTCGTCGACGGGGTGTGCGCGACCCATGGTGCCAGCGCCGAGATCGACTACCGCAAGACCTTTCCGGTGACGTTCAACGCCGACGCGCCGACCGACGACGCGATCGCCGCCGCCCGCAAGGTGGCGGGCGCGGAACGGGTGAACACTGGGATCGATGCGCTGATGGGCTCGGAGGATTTCGCCACAATGATGGAGGCGGTGCCGGGCGCCTACATCCTGGTCGGCAACGGCGATAGCGCCGCCGTGCACCATCCGGATTACGACTTCAACGACGAGGCCCTGGCCCACGGCGCCAGCTATTGGTCCACCCTGATCGAAACCGAACTGGCCCGCGCCTGAGGAGGCCCCCATGCCGATCATCAACCGCATCGCCGAGTTCGCCCCCGAGTTGACCGAGTGGCGCCGTGACCTGCACGCCCATCCGGAACTCGGGTTCCAAGAGCACCGCACCAGCGACGTGGTCGCCGCCAAACTGGAGGCGATGGGCATCGAGGTGCATCGTGGCATGGCCGGTACCGGCGTCATCGGCACCCTGAAGGCGGGCACGGGAGACCGCTCGATCGGATTGCGGGCCGATATGGACGCGCTGCCGATCCTGGAGCGGGGCGAGGGCGAGCGTCCCCACCGCTCAACCAATGACGGGGTGATGCACGCCTGCGGTCATGACGGCCACACCACCATGCTGCTCGGCGCCGCCAAGTATCTGGCGGAGAACAAGAACTTCGACGGCACCGTGCACTTCATCTTCCAACCGGCCGAGGAGGGCCTCGGTGGCGGCGACAAGATGGTGCAGGAAGGGCTGTTCGAGCTGTTTCCGTGCGACACGGTCTGGGGCATGCACAACATCCCCGGCATCCCGGTCGGCCATTTCGCGGTGGCGCCGGGGCCGATGATGGCGGCGCGCGACAACTTCGAGATCACCATCACCGGCAAGGGCAGCCACGCCGCCATGCCGCATCAGGGCATCGATCCGGTGGTGGTCGGCGCCCACATGGTGATGGCGTTGCAGACCATCACCAGCCGTAACCTGAACCCCCGCGACGCGCTGGTGCTGTCGGTCACCCAGTTCCACGCCGGCCATGCCTTCAACATCGTGCCGGACCAGATCGTGCTGCGCGGCACTTGCCGGGTGTTCGATCCGGTGATCCAGCAAAGCCTACCGGAGCGGATCGGCCGCATCATGGACGGGGTCAGCGCCACCTTCGGCGCGACGGCGGAGTTGAACTATATCAAGGGATACCCCGCCACCATCAACGACGCCGAGCAGGCTGCGGTCGCCGCCCAGGTGGCCGAGCGGGTGGCCGGTGCCGAGCGGGTCGACCGGGCACCGCGCCCGGTGATGGGGGCCGAGGATTTCTCCTACATGCTGAACGTGCGGCCTGGCGCCTACATCTGGGCCGGCAATGGCGACACCGCCGGGGTGCACCATCCGGATTACGACTTCAACGACGAGGCCCTGGCCCACGGCGCCAGTTATTGGGCCCAGTTGGTCGAGGATCGGTTGACGCGGGTATAGAAGCGCACGGCCTCAAACGGTTGCCGTCCCGGTCAGCGCGTCGAGGGCGCGCCGGAAGCCCATGGCCTTATCCGCGATCTTGGACGGCGTATCGCCGGGCTTGTACAGCGCCGAGCCCAAGCCAAACCCCGACGCGCCGGCGGTGAGGTAGTCGGCCATGCTGTCGGGTCTGATGCCGCCCACCGGCAGGATCGGCATGGCCGGCGGCAGCACCGCCCGCATCGCCTTCAACACGGCCGGCGGATTGGCCTCGGCCGGAAACAGCTTCAACGCGTCGGCGCCGGCCTCGACCATGGCGAACGCCTCGGTCGGGGTGGCGAAACCCGGCACGGCGAGCAGACCCGCCTGCTTGGCGGCGCGCACCACACGGCCATCGGCGTGCGGCATGACAACCAACCGCCCGCCCGCCGCCGCCATCGCGGCCACCGCTTCAACGTCAAGCACCGTACCCGCGCCGACCAGGGCCCGCCCGTCGAGCGCGGCGGCCAAGCGGCGAATGCTCTCGAACGGCGACGGCGAGTTCAACGGCACCTCGACGATCACGATCCCGCACGCGACCAGCGCCTCGCCTACCGCCACCGCCTCGTCCGGGGTGACCCCGCGCAGGATCGCGACCAGTGGGCAGCGGCCAAGCCAATCGATCATGGTGGTCATGCGATGCTCCTTTCCCGGAGATAAGCCGTCAGGACACCAAGACCCCGCGCGGCGGCGTCGGAAGGGCCTTCAATCGCCTCGATCTTGAAATGCGCGAGCGCCGCGCGGTACAGCCGGACCAGGCCTTCCTCACCAATCAGATGCACCGGACCACCACGATGGCCGGCCAGCGCGGCCCGCAGCTCATGGCCGATGATCAACCCGGACAGAAACGCCCCCGAGGTCTCCGGCGACAGCTCACCAAACAAGCCAGACGCCCGGACGCCGAACAGCTGATGCAGCAACCCGCCGCCCTCGGCCTCGGCCGCCCGCGCCACGCCATCGCCGAAGGCGGCCTGATCCCAGGCCGCGTGCTCTATCGTCGTGCCCAGGATGGTGTGCCGACGCAACACGTCGAACACTTCGCCGGTCATGTAGGTGGCGAACCCGGTGACGCGGCGACCCTCGACCCAAGCCCATTTCGAGTGGGTGCCCGGCAGACACAGAGTGGCGGACCCGGCGCCCAGGCAATCGATCGTGCCCAGAATTTGAACCTCCTCGCCACGCATCACATCCGGCACGCCGCCGGCGTCGTGGCAGGACAGGCCGGGCGCGACATGAACCCGGCGCCCACGCCCGAGATCGAGCGGAACCAAGGCGTCCGCCAGATCGCCCAGATCGGCGGGGCAGGGCAGATACGGTGCTTCGATCCATCCCTGGCGGCTGCCGATCATGCCGGACAGCACGACCGGTGATGCGTCCGCCGCATCCAACCAATCGCCCACCAGGTGTTCCAGCGCACCCTCGAAGTCACCGTCGTCGATCGCGCGAATTCCAGCCTCGGCGCGCCGCGCCTCCAGCACCGTGCCGTGCTCGTCAAACCGAAACGCGCGAAACGTGGTGGTTCCCCAATCGACCCCGATCGCCCGGGTTGCCGTCATTCCGCCGGCTCAAGGCAGATCGACCGCCAAGCGTCACGCCGGCCCTCGTACCAGGCGCGTAGCGTGTACGGCAACTCCGGCACGCTGCGCGGCGAGACATGGTCGATCCAGAACAGGAAGCAGAACGCGACGACATCACTCCACCCCGGCGCCTCGCCGGCAAAAAACGGGAGCTCGCCGAGAGACCCTTCCAAGCGGCCGATCGCAAAGGCCAGGTCAAGCTCTCCGGCCGTCCGCTTGCCCTCCAAGGCCTCGAACGAGATGCCAAGCCGTTCCTCGCGCGACGCCCGGTAGTAGTCCCGATCTTCCGGCGCCAAGTGCGGGAGCATGTCGCGCGCGACCAAAGGCAGAATACGGCTGCCCAAATCCGACTCCAAAACCTTGGTTCCCGGCCCGGAATCATCCACGGGACCCACCGCCGGGCCGACACGCGTCTGATCGAGGTGCATGGCGATCCTGTCGGAGCCGACAATTGTCTTCCCGCCGTCCACCAGCACCGGCACTTGCCGAGTGCCGACCTCGGCCGCGAAATCATCCGCGTCGACGAAGCGCATGGGTCGCCGCTGGTGCTCCACGCCCTTCATCGCCAACGCGATGCGCGCGCGCCAGCACACGGTACTGGGACAGATACCGTTCGCGCCGCGCCGCTCGAACAGCACCGGAATCTTGGTTTTGCTCATGAATCCTCCCCCACTCTTACCAAGGCCTTGCCCGTATTCCCGCCCGCCAACAACCGGACCAGGGCGCCAGCCGCGTTCTCGATCCCGTCCGTGATGTCTTCACGGTAGCGAAAATGCCCCGCCCGGTACCACGCCGACAACCGTAAGATGATGGCATCATAGCGATCGAAGTGGTCGAGGATCAAAAAACCCTGCATCCGCGCCCGCTTAATCAAGAGCTGCCGATTCGAACGTGGACCGGTCGGCAAGGGGAAGGACGGCATGCCAATTGTGCCGCAAATCGCGATACGCGCGGATTGATTGATCCGCTCCATCACCCGGTCGAACTGCTCGGCCCCGACGTTGTCGAAGAAGCAGTCGACGCCATCGGGACAGGCCGCATCAAGGGCGGCGCCCAGATCTTCGGTGTTCTTGTAGTCGATCGCCGCGTCGAAGCCGAACTCATCGAGGCAGGCGCGTGTCTTGCCCGGCCCGCCCGCGATCCCGACCGCGCGGCACCCCAGCACCTTGGCGATCTGCCCGACCATGGAGCCGACCGCGCCCGCCGCCGTGGTCACGACCACCGTCTCCCCCGGCTTGGGGTCGCACACCTCGACCAAGCCGATATAGGCGGTCGCCCCATTAAGGCCCAGGACCGACAGCGCGGTCGAGATCGGCGCCACCGAGGGATCGACCACCCGGTCGATATCGGAACCATCGGACACCGCGAACCGCCGCCAGCCCTGCCGTCCTTGCACAATGGTGCCAACGGGATAGTCAGCATGCCGGGACTCCACCACCTCGCCCACGGTGAAGCCGGTCATCGGCTGACCCAAGGGCACCGGTGTGCTGTAGTTCGCCGCCTCGGCGATCCAGCCGCGCATCGCCGGATCGAGCGACAGCCAGATGACGCGGATCAGCACCTCGCCATCGCCAATCTTCGGCACCGAAACCGCCACGGGTTCGAACAGATCGGCGGTCACCGCTGGGTCGGGACGGGCCCGCAGCAGCACGTGGGTGTTCTCGCTCATGGTTCCCCCTTTCCAGGTGCAGAATGGGACGCACGCCCGCTTGACGTACGCATGGCCAGTTGCGACCCTCCGCTCGACTTAACGGGCCTCATCGCCAATGGCCCGACAACCGTACATCAGGGGGAGACGACCATGAAGCTGCTGCGCTACGGCCGGCCCGGCCAGGAAAAGCCCGGCATTCTCGACGCCTCGGGGGCGTTGCGCGACCTGTCGGGCGTGATCCCGGACCTGGATGCCGCCACGATCGCGGTCGGCGGCCTCGGCAAGCTCAACGGCATCGACCCGGCAAGCCTACCCAAGGTCGAAGGATCACCCCGGATCGGCGCCTGCGTCGGTGGCATGGGGAAGGTGGTTTGCATCGGCCTCAACTACTCCGACCACGCGGCCGAGACCGGGGCAGCCATCCCGAAGGAGCCGATCGTCTTCATGAAGGCGACCAGCGCGGTCCAAGGGCCGAACGACGACGTCCGTATACCGCGCGCCTCGAAGAAGACCGACTGGGAGGTCGAGCTGGGGGTGGTGATCGGCAAGACCGCCAAATATGTCAGCGAGGCCGACGCCCTGTCGCACGTCGCCGGCTATTGCGTGGCCAACGACGTCTCCGAGCGCGAATTCCAGGCCGAACGCGGCGGCCAGTGGACCAAGGGAAAGTCCTGCGACACCTTCGGGCCGATCGGTCCCTGGCTGGTCACCGCCGACGAGGTGGCCGATCCGCAGGCGCTGGACATGTTCCTCGACGTCAACGGCGCGCGCATGCAAACCGGCAACACGTCGACCATGATCTTCTCGGTCAAGCACATCATCCACTATCTGTCACAGATGTTCACCCTGCACCCCGGCGACGTGATCATGACCGGCACACCGCCGGGCGTGGGCTTGGGCATGAAGCCGACGCCGGTCTTCCTGAAACCCGGCGACACCATGCGCGTGGGCATCGCCGGATTGGGCGAACAGCTGCAAAACCTGGTCGCCGACGCCTGAGGCGCGGGCGCATCCGGCCATGGCGCTCGACCTCCCGCTCGTTACCTGTCTGCCCGATGATCGGCAGCGGGCGACGTTGGTCGGGCGTGTCTGGCGCCCGGATGTCGGCGGTCCATCGGTGGTGGCGATCCGGGGCGACAGGGTGGTCGACCTGACCCCGATCGTGCCCACCTCGGCGGAGCTGATGGGGCGGAGCGACGCGCGCGCGGTCGCGCGTGAGGCCGACGCGGAGGTGATCGGCGATCTGGCCGCCATTCTCGCCAACTCCGCCCATGACGGGCGGGACGACCGCCACCCCTGGTTTCTCACTCCGATCGACCTGCAGGCGATCAAGGCTTGCGGCGTGACCTTCGCCGACAGCATGATCGAGCGGGTGATCGAGGAGAAAGCCAAGGGCGACGCCTCGGCCGCCGACGCCATCCGGCATGAGATCGTGGCCGCCATCGGCACCGATCTGTCCGAGATCACCCCCGGGTCCGAGGCGGCCATGCAGCTCAAGGCGGCGTTGGTCGAGCGCGGCATGTGGTCGGCCTATCTGGAGGTCGGCATCGGCCCCGACGCCGAGGTCTTCACCAAGGCCCCGGCCATGGCCGGCGTCGGCATCGGCGCCGAAGTTGGCCTGCATCCCATATCCCAGTGGAACAACCCGGAGCCGGAGATCACCCTGGTGATCAACTCGGAGGGCACGATCGTCGGCGCCACGTTGGGCAACGACGTGAACCTGCGTGACGTCGAAGGCCGCAGCGCCCTGCTGCTCGGCAAGGCAAAGGACAACAACGGCTCGGCCGCGGTCGGCCCCTTCATCCGATTGTTCGATGACGGGTTCACGCTGGACGACGTGCGGGCGGCCGAGCTGGATCTGGTGGTCGAGGGCGCCGATGGGTTCCACCTGACCGGTCACAGCAGCATGAGCCGGATCAGCCGCGATGTCGCCGACCTGGCGGCCGCGACCATTGGCCCACACCATCAATACCCCGACGGTCTGGTGCTGATGACCGGGACCTTGTTCGCGCCAACCAAGGATCGAGGCGCGCCGGGGCAGGGGTTCACCCATCACCTGGGCGATGTGGTGACGATCCGCACGCCGACGCTGGGGGCGCTGATCAACCGGGTAGGCCGAGCCGACCAGATACCGCCCTGGACATTTGGCGCCGGCGCGCTCATGCGTAATCTGTCGGCTCGTGGCCTGCTTTAGGGGAAGAACGCGATGGTGACGTATGATTTTTCCGGCCGCGGTGCGATCATCACCGGGGGGGTGCGCGGGATCGGCTTGGCGATCGCCCGTCGGCTGGCTGGCTCAGGCGCATCAGTCAGCCTGTGGGACATGGACGCCGACAAACTGTCCGAGTCGGCCACGCAATTTCCCGAGGGCCGGGTGCATACCGCGATGGTCGACGTGACCAACGCCGGCGCGGTCGACCGCGCCGCCGCCGAGGTCGAACGGGAGTTCGGCAAGATCGACGTGTTGGTCACCTCGGCCGGCATCACCGGCCCCACCGTCAAAACCTGGGAGTACAGCCCCGAGGATTGGCGCCGGGTGATCGATATCGATCTGACCGGTGTGTTTCTCTGCTGCCGCGCCGTGGTGCCCTACATGCGGACGCGGAACTATGGCCGGATCGTCAACATCGCCTCGATCGCCGGCAAGGAGGGTAACGCCAACGCCCCGGCCTACTCGGCCGCCAAGGCCGGGGTGATCGGCTTGACCAAGTCGCTGGGCAAGGAGCTGGCGGACACGCCGATCACGGTGAACTGCGTGACCCCGGCGGCGGTCAAGACCGACATTTTCGATCAGATGAGCCAAGAGCATATCGACTTCATGCTGTCGAAGATTCCCATGGGCCGGTTCGGGTTGGTCGAGGAGATCGCGGCGCTCGTCACCTGGCTCGCCTCGGAAGACTGTTCGTTCTCGACCGGTGCGGTGTTCGATTGCTCGGGCGGACGCGCCACCTACTGACGCCAAGCGCCGTCGGCGTGCCGCGATCTACAACTCCATATCCACAAAGTGGACGATACCGGCCTCGGCCTCGTCAGCCCGGCCTGAATGTTTGAAGATCAGGTTGGCCAACATCATTCGTTCATCACCGCTCATATCGAACTGCAACCGGCTGCCGGACGCGTTCGAGCCGAGGATCCTCGCCGGGAAAAACGGCAAGTCGGCTATTTTCACCTGAACCATCGCGTCCGACATGGGGGGAAGCGGCGGTGTGATCTTAATACCGCCCATAGAGATATCGACCGTGCGGTGCTGCGCCAGCGACCCGTCGGGCAGGCTGACCGCGACGGCCTTCTCGATGGAATGACGACGGAAATGACGACGCTCTCCGGCCCGCGCGCGACCAACGAGCAGTGAAATGATGGTAGATATGAAGTCGCCGGCGCCGTCGATTTTCTCCTTGATGTAGAGATCGGGCAGAACGATGCACGAGGTCCGGGTCAGTGTCCTCGCCGTGTTTTGTCTTGGCTGGCCGTCGATGATCGACAGAAGCCCGATAAGGGAATTGTCTTCGTAGGTGCCGATGACTCGGCTTTGGCCCTCCGACATCCGAGTGACCTCGACCAGGCCGGATTCGATAATATAGGCCTCGAAACCGTACGACCCCTCGTGAAACAAGACATGACCCGATGGGAATTGGCGTCGTTTAGTCTCTAACCGCATGTAATTAAGACTCTTGAGTTTGAGGGGCTGTATATGAGCAAAGGTAAATATTAGCTAAATTCAGCCACCGTCAACCCACACGGTTGAATTTTAAGCCGGGACCGGTGCCTACGGCGAACTCACCGATCCAAGATGCCGCAGCCGGCAACCAGGTCGTCATGACGATACCAACACCGCGTGATAGCCTGCATCGATCATAATGCCACCGCGGGATGCCAGGGATAGGAGTATCGCCGCAATGAGCCAGGAAGCCGCCGTCCTGTTCGCGAACGAGGCCTTCTATCTCGCCTTCTCGATGCGCGACATCAAAACCATGGACGAGCTCTGGTCGACCCACAAGTATGTGAGTTGCGTGCACCCGGGTTGGCAACCGCTGACCGATCGGGAGACGGTAATGGAGAGCTGGGTCGGCATCTTCGGCAATCCGGGGGCTCCACGGGTCGAGTTGCGCGAACCCCACGTGGTGTTCCACGGCGATGTGGCGGTGGTTACTTGCTACGAGGTTTTGGACGAGGGCGTGCTGGCCGCGACCAACCTGTTCCGCCACGAGGCCGATTCTTGGAAGATGATCCACCACCACGCCTCACCGGTGGCGGAGAAGCCGATTTTCGAGACTCCCGAGCCGCGTGCCCCTCGGTTGCAGTAGCGCTCATACGCTCGAACAACCCTGGGAACGAAAACGGGGTGGACAGTTGCCCATCCACCCCGCCGATCGGAACCGGAGTTCAGATCACGATCACTTACGGATCTCGATCTTCACCCGGCGGTTCTTGGCTTCCTTCACACCATCGGGCGTGACGACCTTGTTGTTGCTCTCACCGAACGCCTGCAACGTCATTTTCCCAAGCGTGCTGAGTGATTTCAGTTCAGCGGCGACCGCGTCGGCCCGGCGCTGCGAGAGCGCCTTGTTGTATGCGGCCGAACCGGCTCGGTCGGCATAGCCGGACACGTCCACCGTACGCGCGCCCATATCATCGGCCGCGTTGGCCGCATCGATCAGGGTCGACAACGTCGCCGGCGAGATGGCCGCGCTATCGAAATCGAAATAGACGGTGAAGTTGACGAACGTCACGGCCGGCGCGGCGGGAGCCGGCGCGGCTGCTTTCGGCTTCGGTGCCTCAGCAACGGCCTTTTCCATCTCCGCGAGCGCCAACTGGAACCGCTCACGGCACCAAGCGATATCCGCCGGCTGGAAATTTTCCTCGGCTTCCTGCATCCAGCAGTCGAACATGGTGACACCCCAGGCCGACGACTCCGGAACCTTGTCGATGGCGCCGGCATCGATGGCCGCGACCAGACGACGGCGCGCCTCCGCTAAGGCACCCTTGTGCACCGCGGGGATCGGACGGGCGTCAAGCGCCTCCGGGCCACCAGACTTCCCGCCGGCGACCGCCATGGCGCGGCCGGCGAACACATCGGAGTCGTGGTAATCCCCCTCGTGGAATTCCATCTCCGAGAGCGTCAGGTATCCGCTGTACAGACCCTTGTTATACGCACCGTCAGCGCTCAACCCCCGTGCCGCATCAAGCTGCATACCGCCACAAGCGGCCAGCCCAAGCATCGCGATCGTAGCGAGGATCGGTTTGGCTCCCCCCATAATCTTCGTAAACATGCGTGTCTCCTTCTTATCTTTTTTTCGCGCCTCGTTTTGAGGCAGCGAGGCTCCGAATGGATGACCGAAAACCCGATCTCCCACTGTTGAGCCGCCGACCCCAAGCACTCTCTCCGCCGGAACTCAATAGCATTCTATCGATTTTTTCGCGGTTTTCGACTCCTGACTCACAATTTAATCGGCTGACACCCCGATACGCCATATAAATTGATCCAACGCAGATCATCTGCATTGAAACAACCTTAGGATTCGAATTCCTGCCGATCTTGGGTGGAGGATAGCATGACCGGCATCGACAGCATCGGCTCTCGGACCGAGGAGAGCAACAAGATTGAGCCCGACGCCCCTTGGTTATGGTTGGGCGCTGGGTGGCGCGACCTGTGGCGGGCTCCCGAGGTTAGCTTGGCTTACGGTCTGATTTTCGCCGCTGTCAGCGGGCTGCTGACCTGGAGCCTGTTCCGTCTGGATCTGCAGTACATGCTGCTGCCGATGGCGGCCGGGTTCATGCTCGTCGGCCCGATGCTCGCGGTGGGCCTGTATGAGATCAGCCGCCGCATCGAGACCGGAGAGCCCGTCACGTTGCGCACGGCGTTGTTCGTCGCCGCCCGGTCTCCGACGCAGCTGGCATTTCTTGGCGCGCTGTTGATGTTGATGCTGCTGGCGTGGGTCCGCGTGGCGCAGCTGATCTACGCGCTGTTCTTCGGCTTGACCGCCTTTCCCGGCTTCGAGGAGTCGATCACGCAGGTGTTCTTCACGGCCGAGGGGCTCGGTATGTTGGCGATCGGCACGGCGGTGGGCGGGGCTATCGCCACCGCCGTCTTCGCCGCCGCCGTCTTCGCGGTGCCGATGCTGCTGGTCCGCGACAAGGACGCCATCAGCGCGATGCTCGAAAGCATCGCCGCCGTGCGCCGCAATCCGTGGCCGCTGTTGGTGTGGGGATGGCTTGTCGTCGTGTTGATCGCCGTCGGGATCGCCACGCTCTACATCGGGCTGATCGTCACCTTTCCCTTGGTCGGGCACGCGACGTGGCACGCCTACCGCCATGTCATCGACGGCGTGGCGCCGCAACCGGGTCACGAACCGGGCAGCTGATCCGGTCGCGGAGGCACGCCGTCGTCCGGAGGACGGCCAAGGCGGTCGTCATGCGCGTCGTGCAGCACGCGGTGGGCCGCCCCGTCCAAATCCTCGAACTGCCCAGACCGCAACGCCCAGAGAAAGCACACCAGCCCGAACAGCCCGAGAAACAACGCCGCCGGCAGCAGGTAGGTCAGCGCGATCATCGCACCACCTTGGAGCCGTGCGCGCCTGCCTGTACCCGAAGCGCGTTGGCGGTCACCACCAGGGAGGACGCCGACATCGCGATCGCGGCGATCAGCGGCGTGACCAACCCGGCCATGGCGAGCGGTACCGCGATCAAATTATAGGCCAGCGCGAGGCCGATGTTCTGCTTGACCAGCCGGTCGCCGCGCCGCGCGATGCGGTGCGCCTCGGCGACCAGCGCTAAACCATCGCCACGAAACACCAGATCGGCGGCGGTCTGGCTGATGTCGGCGCCGGACGCCGGCGAGATCGAGACGAAGGCGGTGGCCAACGCTGGCGCGTCGTTCAAGCCGTCGCCAACCATCGCCACCCGTCGGCCCACGGCGGCCAGGTCCTGCAACACGTGAATCTTATCGTCCGGCCGGCAGCCGCCACGCCAGATCTCGATCCCCAGCGCGGCCGCCAGAGCCGCCACGACCGGCGGCCGGTCGCCCGACAGCAACCGCACATCGAGCCCCCGCGCCTGAAGTGCCGCCACGGTCGCGGCGGCGTCCGGCCGCGTGGTGTCGGCGAAGCGCAGCCGCACCGCCGGTCGCGCTGCCCGCCGCAACCACATCTCCGGGCCCGCATGCGTTGGCGGTTCGCCGCCGTCCCTCCCGCCAACCCAGTTCAGCCGGCCAAGCCGAACGGTCTCACCACCGACATCGGCCTCCAAGCCATCGCCGGGAAACTCGACCACGCCATCGACGGCAGGCGCGCCCGGCACGGCGTCGGTCAACGCCCGGGCAAGCGGATGGGTGCTGCGTCGGGCCATACCGGCGGCCACAACCAAATCGTCATCGGAGCCACCATCCATGCCGGCCAACCGTGGTCGCCCCAAGGTCAGGGTGCCGGTCTTGTCGAACACCACCGTGTCGATCCGCGCCAGACGCTCCAACGCGTCGCCCGATTTTACGTAGACGCCGTGTTTAAGCAGCCGGCCGACGGCACCAACCTGAACCGCCGGCACCGCGAGCCCAAGCGCGCAGGGGCAGGTCACGATCAGCACCGCGACGGCCACCAGCAAGGCGTCCCGCCAATCGAGCGCGCCCACCGTCATCCAACCGACGAACGCCAGCAGCGCCAGGACATGCACGGCCGGAGCGTAGAGCCGCGCCACCCGATCGGCCAACCGGACATAGCGCGCCTTGGCTTGCCCGGCGCGGTCCATCATGCGGGCGATCTCGGCGAGCAGCGTATCCTCGCCGGCCGCGTGGGTTTCCACCTCGATCGGGCGTGACAGGTTGATGGTGCCGGCGTTCACCGACGCCCCCACCGTCACCGCCACCGGCATCGATTCTCCGGTCACCAGGGCGGCATCGACCTCGGAGCGGCCCGCCACCACCACGCCGTCCACCGGTACGGTCTCACCAACCGCCACCGCCACCCGGTCGCCCGGGCGCACCCGGTCAACCGACCGAACCTCCGCCTGGCCGTCCGGTCCGACGACCAGCGCCGTCACCGCGCGGAGCGCCAGCAGGTTCTGGGCGGCGGCGAAGGCCCGCGCCCGCAAGCTGCGGTCCAGATAGCGGCCGATCAGCAGGAAGAACAGCAAGCCAAGCGCCGCGTCGTAATAGACGTGCGGGCCGTTTCGGGTGGTCTCGAACAAGCTCATCCCGGCCGCCAGGGTTACCGCCAGCGCGATCGGCACATCCATGCTCATCGCCCCGGTCCGCAACGCGCCGATGGCCGAGCGGAAGAACGGCCGGCCGGCGTAGGCGATCGCCGGCAGCGCGATCAACGCCGAGATCCAATGCAAAAACGCCCGTGTTCCGGGCCCCATGTCCTGGGCAAGCCCGGCCCACACCGCGACCGAGAGCAGCATCACATTGGCGAAGGCGAAGCCGGCCACCGCCAGCGCCCGCAGCAACGCCCGCCCCTCGGCATCCGCCGTGCGACCACCCAATCGGGTGGCGTCGAACGGGGCGACGCGATGCCCCAACCGTTCCAGCGTCGCGAGAAGTCCATCGAGCGTGACCCGCGCCGGGTCCCACTCCAACCGCAACCGGCGCTGGGTGGCGTTGACCCGGGCTGTCCGCACGCCGTCGAGCCGCCCGAGTGCCGTCTCGATCGTCGGCACGCAGGACGGACAATCGAGGGTCTCCATCACCGCGTCCAAGGCCTGGTGGCCGTCGTCGAGGTTCCGCACATAGGCCGCCGGATCGGCGCCCGACGTGACGCGCGCCGCCACACCCGCCGCCACACCCGCCAGCGGCCCGACCGGACAGCATCCGGCGGCGACGGCATCATCCAGCGTCCGCGCCGCCATATCGTCCGCCACGGTCATCGCACCACCGCCAGGGTATCGATCCGATAGGTCGAGCCGTCGGGCCGCGTCGCGATCAACCGGATGCCCCAATCACCGGCCGACGGCAGCTCGGCGCGGCCGAGATACACGCCGTCCCCCCGCGCCTCGACGGCGATCGGCCGATCCTTGGCCTCGGCCACCGGATGCCGCGCCATGCCGTCGATCGCCAGCCCGTTCACCGGCATACCGGCCTTATCGGTCACGGTCAGCGTCAGGAAGAACCGGCGATCACCGGCGACACCTGTCTTGACCTGTGTCTCGATGTCCGTGGTCCAGCCGAGCGCCTTTTGCGCGTCATCCCGCTCCAGGGTCTGATTCCAGGACACCCCGGTGCGGTAGCTGTCGTGGTCGGTCAGCCCGGTCCAACTGTCGAGCGCCAGAAACACAAAGGCGAGGTTGACGGCGATCACGATGCCGAAGAACCCCAGGATCGCGATCAGCACATGCCGGCCGGTCAGACGGAACGGGCGAGGTCCGGTCACGCTCATCGCTCCGGCCCGCGGAAGATCGACGGGCTGTTTGCCACACGCCTGCCGTCCTGTTCGACCACGCGGATGTCGATCGGCAGGGTAGCGCCGGTCAGCGCCGAAGACGGTACCGCCACATAGACCCGGAATCCGGCGAGCCCATCGGCCGGCACCGGCAGATCGCCGACCACGCCCGGCTCCCGCCCGACGATGGAAATCGCGGCCTCGGGCAGGCCGTCGACCGCCAGCCGGAACCGCGCCGGGGCGTGGTCCTTGTTGAGGATTTTCACGGTGTAGCCATTGCGAATGGAGCCGTCCGCCAGGCGCACGTACAGCGGATTGCGGTCGTGCTGCACGTTCACGTCCAGGGTCGAACGGGTGATCAAGGAGACCAACATCACAACACCGACCACCAGAATCAAGCCGGCGTACAACACCGTGCGCGGCCGCAGCAGCCGTAGCCGCGCCGGCTCTCCCCGCTTGCGCCGGTCGTGGTTCACCAGGGTGTCGTAGTCGATCAGCCCGCGCGGCCGCCCGATCTTGGCCATGACGTTGTCGCAGGCGTCGATGCACAGCGCGCAGGTGATGCATTCGAGCTGTTGGCCGTCACGGATGTCGATGCCCATGGGACAGACCGCCACGCACTGATTGCAGTCGATGCAGTCCTTCCGGATCGACCAGTCCTGGCGCTTGCGGAACGGTTGCCGCGGCTCGCCCCGGTCGTCCTTGTAGGAGACGATCAGGCTGTCCTCGTCGGTCATCGCGCCCTGGATGCGCGGCCAGGGGCACATGTAGGTGCAAACCTGCTCGCGCATCAGGCCGCCAAGCGAATAGGTGGTGAAGGTCAACACCCCGATGGCGGCATAGGCCACCGGCTCGGCCCGCAAGGTTACCAGATCACGGAGCAGGGTCGGCGCGTCACCGAAATAGAACACCCAGGCCCCGCCAGTGGCCATGGCAATGAGTATCCAGATCAGATGTTTGATCGTGCGCCGGGCGATCTTGGCCGCCGACAGCGGCGCCTTGTCCAGACGGATGCGTTGCGCCCGGTCCCCCTCGACCCAGCCTTCGACCAGCAAGAACAGGTCGGTCCAGACCGTCTGTGGGCAGGTGTAGCCGCACCAGACCCGGCCGGCGAGGGCGGTGATCAGAAACAGCGAGAACGCCGCCAGGATCAGCAAGCCGGTGATGTAGTACACCTCCTGCGGCCAGATCTCGATGAAGAAGAAGTAGAACCGTTGGCCGGAAAAATCGATCAGCACCGCCTGGTCAGGGGCGTTCAATCCCCGGTCCCAGCGGATCCACGGGGTCAGGTAATAGATGGCGAGGGTCACCGCCATCACCGCCCATTTGACGGTGCGGTAGCGGCCCCGCACCGCCTTGGGAAAGATCTTCACCCGCGCCTGATAGAGCGGGCGGTTCTCCTTCCTGTTGACGGCCTCGGCGTCGCTGGTCTCGACGCCACCCACAGCGGTGCCGCTCGCCTCGTCGCCGATTGGGGCCATCTCGGCCGTTTTCGCCAGATCGATCAGATTCACCGCGCGATCCTTCACGCGTAGGGGAACACCCGGCCCAACCGCTCCGGTCAAGGCCCGGTGCGCATTATGGCATCATTGACCGCCGCCGAGCGCGTGCACGTAGACGGCAAGCTGCTTCACGGTCGCGTCGTCGAGCTTGAGCCCCCAGGCCGGCATCACGCCGAAGCGGGCGTTAACGACCGCATCCGTCAACGCTTGCCGGTCGCCGCCATAGAGCCAGATCGCGTCGGTCAGATTGGGGGCACCCAGCTCGATGTTGCCTGTGCCGGATTCCAGATGACAGGCGGCGCATTGCTCGACGAACACCGCTTGACCCTGGGCGGCGCGGTCGGCGTCGTGCTCTTGGCCGGAGATCGCCAGCGTATATTCGACCACCGCGCCGATCTGTTCACGCTCCAGCAGGCCATCCTTACCGAAGGCCGGCATCTGCGACCACCGGGCATCCGGATCGTCCTGGGTCCGAATGCCGTGCTTGATCGTGAAATAAATCTGCTCGACGGTGCCGCCCCACAACCAAGCATCGTCGTTCAGGTTCGGATAGCCCTTGAAACCGGCCGCGCCCCGGCCGTGGCACTGCGAGCAGTTCACCGCGAAGGCCGAGCGACCGCCGGCCAAGGCGAAATCCAGCAACTCGGGATCGGCCCGGATATCGGCGACGCTCGCGGCCTCGATCCGGGTCAACCATTGCGCCTGCGCCTGCTTCGCCTGCTCGATGCTCTCGGCGATGATCACCCGTTGGGAGTGGCCGAGCACGCCCTTGGTGTAGCTGGAGATCAACGGCCAGGCCGGCATGGCGATCCAGTAGCCGACCGCCCAGACGACGCAGGCGTACAGTATCCACAACCACCAACGCGGCAGCGGGTTGTTCAACTCCTTGATGCCGTCCCATTCGTGGCCGGTGGTCTCGATCCCGGAAAACGGATCCTTCTCGGGGGAAGTCGCCATGGCTTACTCCTCGTCGAGCGGCATGCGCGCCGCCCGGTCGAACCGACCGCGGTTGCCCGGCCACAACGCGTAGGCACAGGCGCTCAGGAACAACGCGACCAGAAAGACGAGCCCCCAGGTCTGGGCGAAGCGGGACACGATTTCGTGGGTCATCGACGCCTCCTCACCGTTCGTTGTCGCCGGCCGTCGGCTCGTAGACATCGAAGTCCACCAGCGTTCCCAGCATTTGCAGATAGGCGACCAAGGCGTCGAGTTCGGTCACATCGCTCGGATTACCGTCGAACGCCCGTGCCTGTGCCTTGGGGTAGCGCGCCTGCATGTCCTCCGCCCCGTCGGCGTCCGGGTTGGCCTGCGCCCGGAGATCGGCCGCCGCGTTCTCGATCATCGCGCTGTCATAGGGCACGCCGAGGGTGGCGTTGGCCTGCAGGTGATCGGCGATGTCGCGGTAGCCGAGCGGTGTGTTCGCCAGGAACGGGTAGCCCGGCATGATCGACTCCGGCACCACCGAGCGCGGGTTGACCATGTGCGCCACGTGCCATTCGTCGGAATAGCGGCCGCCCACCCGGGCGAGGTCCGGTCCCGTGCGTTTGGAGCCCCACTGGAACGGCCGGTCGTACATGCTTTCCGCCGCCAGCGAGTAGTGGCCGTACCGCTCGTTCTCGTCCCGGAACGGCCGTATCATCTGGCTGTGGCAGTTGTAACAGCCCTCGCGGATGTAGATGTTCCGGCCGGCCAGCTCCAGCGGGGTATAGGGCCGCATGCCGCGCACCGTCTCGATCGTGCTTTCCAGATAGAACAGCGGCGCCAGCTCGACGATGCCGCCGATCGAGACCACGATCAGAATCAGCACGACCAGCAGGATGGAATTGCGCTCGATCGTGCCGTGATTGCTCAGGATCGACATGGCTCAATCCCCCGCGCCGGCGGGTGCGGCCTGGGCCGAGGGAGTCGGAACCACTGTGTCCGCCTCCTCCGCCACGTCGCCGCGGATGGTCCGCCACAAATTGTAGACCATGATCAGGGCGCCGGTCAGGAACAGCACGCCGCCGCCCGCCCGGATCACATAGAACGGATGCATCGCCTCGACGGTTTCGACGAATGAATATTGAAGGAAGCCGAGACTGTCGTAGGCCCGCCACATCAAGCCCTGCAGGATGCCCGAGACCCACATCGCGGTGATGTAGAGCACGATGCCGATCGAGGCGATCCAGAAGTGCCAGCTGACCAGCGCGAGCGAGTACAGCCGCTCGCGCTTCCACAGGATCGGCACCAGGCAATAGAGTGCGCCGAAGCTGACGAACCCGACCCAGCCCAACGCGCCCGAGTGCACGTGGCCGACGGTCCAGTCGGTGTAATGGCTGAGTGAGTTGACGGCCTTGATCGACATGACCGGCCCCTCGAAGGTGCTCATGCCGTAGAACGCGACCGAGACCACCATCATCCGCAACACCGGATCGGTGCGCAGCTTGTCCCAGGCGCCCGACAGGGTCATCAGCCCGTTGATCATGCCGCCCCAACTCGGCATCCACAGCATGATCGAAAACGTCATGCCGAGGGTCTGCGACCACTCCGGCAGGGCGGAGTAATGCAGGTGGTGCGGTCCGGCCCAGATATAGAGGAAGATCAGCGACCAGAAATGCACGATCGACAGCCGGTAGCTGTACACCGGACGCTCTGCCCGCTTGGGGATGTAGTAGTACATGATCCCCAGGAACCCGGCGGTCAGAAAGAAACCGACGGCGTTGTGGCCGTACCACCATTGGGTCAGCGCGTCCTGCACGCCGGCGAACACCGTGTAGCTCTTGGGTCCGGTCAACGACACCGGCAGCGCCAGATTGTTCACGATGTGCAGCATCGCGACGGTGACGATGAACGCCAGATAGAACCAGTTGGCGACGTAGATGTGCGGCTCCCGCCGCTTCCAAAGCGTGGCGAGGAACACCAGCAGATAGACCACCCAGACGATGGTCAGCCACAGATCCACATACCACTCGGGCTCGGCGTATTCCTTGCTCTGGGTGATGCCGAGCAGATAGCCGGTGCCGGCCAGCGCGATGAACAGCTGATAGCCCCAGACCACGAACCACGGCGCCAAATCGCCCGCCAGCCGGGCCTTGCAGGTGCGTTGGACCACGTGGAAGGAGGTGGCGATCAGGACATTGCCGCCGAAGGCGAAGATCACCGCCGAGGTATGCAGCGGGCGCAGGCGGCCGAAATTTGTCCACGGCAGATCCAGATTCAACACCGGATAGGCCAGTTGCAGCGCGATGATCACGCCGACGGTAAAGCCGGCGACGCCCCAGAAAATCGCCGCCAGCGTCGCCAGGCGGATCGGCCCGTCGTGATAGGCGAGCCCGTCCACCACCTCGCCCTCGGGGATCCGGCCTTCGTGGTAATCGTAGCGCCGCTTCACCAGCAGGAAGCAGCCGCCGACGAAGAACGCGAAGAACAGGAAGCCGTGAAACCCGAACTCCCAACTCGGCGCGCCGGCCATCAGGAACAAACTGACCAGGGCACCCGCGCCAAGAGACAGCCCGACCGCCCAATCGAAACCCAGCGCGTTCTCCGCGCCTCCGCTCCCTCGCATGGCCACCCCTAACCCATTGAGAATCTGACCCGCAACATGCAAGCCAGCGGACCTTAGGGAAGCAGGATGACGGTGACTTTGACCTGGATCAACCGTTCTGGTGGTGCGATCGACACGGATGGGTCCCATCCGTTGGTGAATCGCCCCACCAGATCAGGCGTCTCGGGAATCAGCCCATTAGCGCAAAGGCGAAGAGTGGATTTTCACGTATCAGCTGAAGCCGGTGGCCAAGACGAACATGATCGTGATGATCGCGAGACCGACTCCAAGGCCAGCGATGGTCGGCCAGAGGCCGAAGGCGCGGCTGTCGTCTTCGGTGTTCGGGGTCATGCGGCGTTCCTCCGTGTCATCAGGACAGGGCCTTTGGTAACCACAGGGCGATCTCCGGGAAGAACATCACCAGGGCCAGGCCGATGATCTGCAATCCGATGAACGGGATCACCGAGGCGAAGATCTCCTGCAGCTCGATATCCGGCGGCGCCACGGACTTCAGCCAGAAGCAGGCCGGCCCGAACGGCGGCGACAGGAAGTAGATCTGGATGTTCATCACGAACAACACGCCGAACCAGACCGCCGCCCATTCCGGCTCTAGACCGAGTTCCGGCGCCATGTCGACCACCACCGGCGCGAAGATCGGCACGGTGATGAAGACGATGGCGATCCACTCCATGAAGGTGCCAAGCACGATCAGGATCCCCATCATCACCATGATGATCCCGAAAGGCGGCAAATCCAGCCCCGCGAACAGGCTGCGCATGAAATCGCCGCCGCCGATCAGATTGTAGATGCCGACGAAGCTGACCGCGCCCAGGATCAACCAGATGATGGTGCCGACCGTGGCCATGGTCTGGGACAACGCTTCCTGCAGCATGCCCCAGTTGAAGCGGAACCGGACGGCGGCCACCACCACGGCGCCAAAGACGCCGACGCCGGCCGCTTCGGTGACGCTGGCGATGCCGCCGTAGATCGAGCCCATGACGGAGCCGACCAACAGGATCGACATCGTGACCGCGGCGACGCGATTCGGTGACAGCTTGCTGTCCTCGCCACTGCGTGCCGCCACCTCGGCGGCGGTCGGCGCCAGTGACGGGTTGAGATAGCAGCGCACCAGCACGTAAACGACATAGAGCGACGCCAGCATCAGGCCGGGCACAGCCCCCGCCATGAACAGATCACCGATCGACACCTGGGCCGATAGCCCGTAGACGATCATCACGATGCTCGGCGGGATCAGGGTGGCGAGCGACCCGGCGGCGCAAATCGTGCCGATCGACAGCTTGCGGTCGTAGCCGAGTCTGAGCAGTTGCGGCAGGGCGACCAAGCCGAGCATGACGATCTCGCCGCCCATGATGCCGGACATCGCCGCCATGATCACCGCCACCACGATGGTCTGCACCGCCACGCCGCCGCGCAGGTTGCCGGCGAAGATCGACATGGCGTCGAACAAATCCTCGGCGATGCCCGCCTTCTCCAGGATCGACGCCATCAACACGAACAACGGCACCGCGATCAGCGGGTACGCCTCCAACAGGCCGAAGGCATTGGTCGACACGAGATAAAGCCCGTTGGGGCCAAAAAACAGCAGCGCGCAGATAAGCGAGATAATCAACGTGACGATGCCGAGCGGCATCCCGGTCATCATCAACGCCAGAAGCGCGATTACGATGCCGACGCTGACCGTGCCGATGTCATAGGCACGAATGTTAATAAGCTGACGGGGATCCAGAATCTCGGCGGCCGCGGTGGAGATTCCATCGGCCCACTCGGCGAGGAAAAAGCCATCGGCGTAGTGACCGGCGGCAACCAGAACCAGACGCAGCACCATAATCACGCCGATCGTGCCGAAGATCGCCCGCAGCACCCGGCTGGTGAAATGGATGTAGAGATTGACGAGAATCTGCAACAGATAGACCGACGCACCGACGAACAGCGCGGCCTTCAGCATCATTGGCTCGGGCGAGTTGAAGGCGCTACCGGCCCGCTCCACATTGTCGACGGCGTTGAGCGCGCGCTCCATGCTGTCGTTGGTCAGCAGGAAGATGGCGATGACGCCGATCAGCAGCGCGAATAAATCCAACCGCCATTTCACGCGGTCGGTGGCCATCAGGTAGAAAACGGTGATGCCGATGTGCCGGTTCTTCAGGGTCACGTACCCCGCCGACAGCATCCAGGCGGTAGCGCAGAGTACCAGCACGACCTCGAAGGCCCACTGGGTCGGTGCGTCCAGGACGTAGCGCGAGAAGACCTCCCAGAGCGTGATCCCCGCGCACAGCAGATAAAGCTGGCCGATCGCCAGCCCGGAGAACTGGCTAAACCGATTGATGGTCTTGATCATGAGCGCCCCAAATCGACCGAAGCCGATAACCCCAACATCGCGACAGGAATAACGGCGGGAGCCTCATGACTCCCGCCGTTTTCAACATGGAAACCGATCAGTCGAGCAGACCGATCTTTTTCATGAAGGAGAGGTGCGCGTTCAGCGCTTCGCGCGCAAGGTCGGACTTCGCGGCGGCTTCCTCCCACGCGGCCACGGCGATTTCACGGAATTTCTTCCGCTCCTCGAACGACCAGTCGATGATCGTTACCTCACCCGTCTTCTTGTAATTGGCGACCAACTCGCGATCCTGCAGATCGGCCTGCCGGCGCATGGTGGTGTAAGCCGCGACGTACCACGTCTCAAGGATCGTGCGCTCCGCATCGGTCAAGCCGTTCCAGACACCCTTGTTCATGACGAACTGCAGGACGGCCATGGAGTGGATGCCCGGATACAGCGGGAACTTCGCCACTTTATGCATGCCGGACGCGTCGTTGTTCACGAAGGCCGACGCGTCGGCGGCATCGACCACGCCTTTCTCAAGCGAGGTATACACTTCGGAGAACGGCAGGGAGGTCGGTGACGCGCCCACCTTACGGAACACATCGGCGGCCAACCCTTCGGGCGAGCGGATCTTCACGCCCTTGAAGTCGGCAACACCGTAGATCGGCACCTTGGAGACCAGCGCTTCCTTGGCGTAGGGGCCGCAACCGACGACGTGGATATTGCCGCCGCCATGCTTGTCATACAGCTTCTGCAAGATTTCCTTGCCGCCGCCTTCCTGACAGAACATGCGGACCTGCTCCGGCGTGTCGTAGCCGGCGATCAGGTCGCCGATGATGCCGAAGGCCGGATCGCGTCCGGCGAAATAGGACACCGCGTTCAGATCGCCGTCGAGAATCCCGTTGGCGACCGCGTCGATGGTCTCACGGTGCGGCACCACCGCCTTGGTCGCCAGCACCTCCAACTCGATGCTGCCACTGCTCATGATGCCGACCTTCTGTTGCCAGCCGTCGGTCATGAAGCGGTGCGCCCAGTCGCCCGCGCGCGAACTCGCCTGCACCTTCAAGGTCTTGGCGTCAAGTTCACCGGCGGCGAACAAACCCACGGTCAACGCCGCCGCGACGGCGACGATTGATTTTCGCATCAAATTCCTCCCCTCGTTGCCTGAGCCTTGGTGGCCCGGTTCGGGGGGGATCATCCCGTCCGATGGTATACATTGTCAACGACCGGCCCGTAGTGCCCTCTCGGGGACTGACCCGGTTGCGGTATCGGTAGAGGAAAGAGCCGAAGGCGGTGGCGCCCTGCTGCCGTCAACCGACGCCGGTCTAACCACAGGACACCTGATCTGGTGGTCGGTTTCCGCCGTCAGCCGGCGGGGTTGGCAGCGGCTTCCTGGCTGCTCGCGTCACTTCCGCGGATCTCCCGCACCGCGAAGCCGCCGGTCGGCGCTGGCACAATCGCCTTGAGCAGTCGCCCCGGAAACACCTGGTCGGCCAGTTCCTTGAGTGCGTTGTCACCACCGCCATAGGGTGCGACCAAATCGATCAGCCAGGGGATGTCGCCCGACCGCCATTCCGTCGGCTTCAGCCGGTTCTGTCCCTGCGTGAGACGTGCCTCGACCTCCGCGTTCACCAGGGCCCAGGAGGCATAGACTACCGGCACCGCGCCGCGTTCGGTTTCTCGGCGCCAGATCCGCGCCTGCCGGTTGAGCAGCGCCGGCAGCACCAACCACTCCAGATCGCCGACGAAAAGATGCCGATGGGCGGGGGACTGTCCCAACAGGCTCACCACCTGCCCCAACAGCCGCGTCAGATCGTCGCGCGGCACCTCGCGGGCACCATCATCCGGTGCCGGCGCGGCGGCTGGCTCCGGGGCCGCGGATGGCGGCCCAAGTCGGGCATCGGCGTCAGTCCCGTCGGTTCCAAACAAAATATCGCTCATGTTCGTCGGTCTCCGTTGCCGGTGTCGCGCCGAGACGTCAGTGGGCAAAAACGACGGGCATCGTTGCGTCGGCGATGATGTCGCTGGTGGCACCACCGAAGATCATCTGACGTAGACGGCTCTGGGTGTAAGCCCCCTTGACCAACAGGTCGGCACCCATGGCTTCGGCCTGATCGAGCACATCAAGGCCCGGGCCACGCATCGAGCGCTCACCGTTCACCACCTTGGTGTCGATCCCGTGCAACGCCAGATAGGCGGCCAGGGCCGCGCCGTCCGGTCCGGGCACCGACCAACCCTCGATCTCAATCACCGTCACGGTCTTGGCGGCGCGCAGCATCGACAGGGATTGGCCGATCAGGCGCGCGGTTTCGGTGCTGCGGTTCCAGGCGATCGCCACCGCTTCGCCGCACGGCCGGGTCCAACCGACCGGTACCAGGGTCACCGTGCGGCCGCCCTCGAACAGCGCGGTCTCGAAAACCGCACGCCAATCGGTCTCCTCGGCCTTGCCGACCACGGTCGTGTCAAACAAGCGCGCGGCCTCGCCGATGCCGAACCGAGCCTTCAGCGCTTCCTCGTGCAGCTGTACCCGCTCGCCACCGCTCGCCAACGCCGCGATACGCGACCGCATGGCACCCAACGCCTCCTCCGCGTCGCGCGCCAGATCGGGGCCCTTATCGGCGTAATCGATGATGCCGACGCCCATGGGATCGACCAGCGGGCTTTCGACAGGGCGAGGGTAATACATCGCGACGACCTTACCGCCGTAGCGCTCCGCCATATGGGCGGCGACCTCCAACGGAGCGCGATCCACGCCGTCGCGGCCAAAGGGCAAAAAAACGTGTTTCATGGCGCTCTCCTTCCTGATGCTCCGTCCTTATCGCATCATAACATACGCAGTACACAAGCCGGTGACACCGACGATCCAACATAATTTGAGAGGCGTATATGGCCGACATTCGGATCGATAACACCCTGATCGTAACCATGGATCCCGAACGACGGGTTATCGAGAACGGCAGCGTCGCGATCGAGGGCGATCGGATCGCCGCGATCGGCGCGACCGACGCCATCGCTCCGGCTCACCCGGCTACGACCGTGATCGACGGCCGACGCAAGGCCGCTCTCCCTGGCATGATCGACGTGCACGCCCACGCCGGGCACGGTCTGATCAAGACCCTGGGCGTGGCCCTGGACGGCGCCTGGGAACAGGCCTGTCACACCGCCTACATGACCGCTTCCGACACCGCGTTCTGGCGGGCCGAGGCGGCGCTGTCGGCGGTCGAGCGCATTCGCTGCGGAACGACGACCGGTGTGTCCTATCTCGGTGGCGGCGACGATGTGATGCGCACGGACGAGCCGATCTACGCCGACGCTCACTGCGCCGCGATCGAGGCGATCGGCACCCGGTCGGTGGTCGCGGTCGGCATCAACCGGCCGCCATTTCCCAAAACCTACGCCAACCTGGAAGCCGGCGGCCGCGTCGATCGCCCGATCCGGTTCGAGGATCAGCTCCGTGTCTGCGAGGACGTGGCCCGGCGTTGGCATGGGGCCGCGAACGGCCGGCTCACGATCGCCGTCAGCTTCCCGGTCCACCACCGGGGGTCGGATCAGGATAGCGCCCGTCATTACGCCGAGGTGGCGCATCAAGCCGCCGCAACCCGCGATTTGACTCGCCGCCTTGGCCTGATCTTCACCCAGGACGGTCATCGCGAGGGCAGCATCCGGATCGCCCATCAGGAGTTCAACCTGCTCGGCCCGGACACGCTGATGAGCCATGCGGTCGACATCGACGCCGAGGAAATTCGCCTGCTCGCCGAAACCGGCACCAAGATCGCCCATAATCCGTCGTCCAACCGCTCGGTCACCGGTCGCTGCCCGGTTCCTGAACTGCTCGACGCCGGTGTCGTGGTCGGCATCGGCTCCGACGGTACGGCACCGGATCGGAGCTACGACATGTTCCGGCACATGTTCCAAACCATGCACTATCACCGGCGGCACTTCCGCGACGCCGCCGTCCTGCCGCACGGCAAAATGCTTGAGCTGGTGACCATCGACGGCGCCCACGCGCTCGGGATGGCGGATACCATCGGCTCGCTGGAGCCAGGCAAACAGGCTGATCTGATCCTGGTCGATCTGTTCCGGCCGCATCTGGTGCCGATGAACATGCCGCTCTATCGGCTCACCTGCTTCGCCAACGGCGCGGATGTCGACACCACGATCGTGGCCGGGCGCATCTTGATGCGTGACCGGCGGCTCACCGCGATCGACGAGGAGGCGGTCATGCTGGACGCCGGGGAGCAGGCGTCCCGGATGATCGAGCGCGCCGGCCTCGCAGCGTTGACCGAACTGCCCCGGGGATTTTGGGGCCGTAGCCGCTACCCCGCCAACGAGGAACGCTGACAAGTCGTTTGGTTGATCGGGGGGCGCCGCTGTATACTTGACCCCCAAAGGGGATATCAGATTGGGGACGCGGGTGGCTCGCCCATCAGCCAAGCGTGCGAATCGCTTGTCGCACATCGAATTGGCCCAAGTGGTCAGGGCGCATCAGGATTTTCTCCTGGCGCGACCTGGAGGGGTGCGCGCGCAACTCATCCACTTCGATCTTTCGGGAATGCTTATCACCGGCAGCAACCTGAAGGACGCCGATCTCACGGGGGCCAACTTGTCGGAAGCCGATCTGTCCGATTGCGTGTTGGACGGCGCCTTGCTGTTCGGCGCCAATCTCGCCGAAGCCAACCTGGAAGGGGCACGCCTGATCGGCGCCGATCTGCGGGGCGCCAATCTTCGCGGCGCGGTGTTGCGCAACGCCAACCTGCAAAAAGCGGATTTCCGGGACGGCTCGATCACCACGCGGGGGAAAGGGGGCAACCTTACCTCGCTCACCATGAAGCTCGGCGCCACCACCATCGAAAACGCCGATCTTTCCGGCGCCGACCTGAAGGGAGCCGATCTGACCTCGGCGGTGGCCACGCATACCGATTTCACCGATGCCGACCTCCAAGGCGCGATCCTGGTGCATGCGAATCTGCGTGGGGCCACGCTTGCCGGCGCGATGCTGGATGGCGCCAAGCTCGACCACGCCGATCTCAGCGGCGCCAACTTGACGGACGCGGTGTTTGGCAGCGCCTCGACCGAGAACACCTCGTTCGACGGCTGCGACCTCTCCTCCGTGCTGACCGACCAATCGCGCGGCCGAAGCTTCCGTGAGCTGGATCCTCCCGTCGAGCAGGCGATCACCGGGCACATGCAGTGGGTCGCCTCGGACGGCGCCATAGGCACGCCCCTGGTACTCGACGGGGTCGACATGCGCGGCGGTCCCAGTTTCAGGGACGCGGCCCTGCCGGCGCTGTCGGCGGAAGGCGCGATCCTCATGGGCCTCGACTTCACGCGGGCGACTTTGGTCGGCGCCCGGCTCAAGGGGGCCGATCTGCGTAACTGCTGCTTCAAGGGGGCCGATCTGCGCGGCTCCAATCTGGAGGGTGCCAAGCTCAACGGCGCCGATCTGCGCGACGCCAAGCTTGGCCGGCTTAAATCCGGCGACAAGAGCTATCCGACCAACCTGCGGTCCGCGTTGCTGCGGCGGTCCGACCTGCGCGGCGCCGACATGCGTGGGGCCGCCTTGAATGCGGCTGACCTGACCGATGCGATGCTGTTCAAGACCCGTCTTGACGACTGCGACCTGACCGACGCCAAGATCGCCAATTCCAAGGGATAGGCGCCGCTCATGGAGCTTGCGGCATGACCTTCGAGGCGAACCTCTCCGACGCACTCAAGGAACTTTACCACGCGGTCAATGCCATCTGGCGGCTTGGCCGGAACATGGTGGTGGGGTGGAGCCACGTCGGCTCCACGGTCTATCTATGTGTCGTGCCGACCTATAAGGCGTTCGAGATCGGCGAGGAAATTTCCCACACCTTCTCGAAGAGCCGGTTGCTGGACGAGGAGGCCTTTCTCGACCTCTGCAAGGGGTTCGGGGCACGCCCAACACGCATCGAACTCCAGGTGCCGATTGGCAACGGGCCGAATGCCATCGCCCCGGCGACCATCGATCGGGTGCTCCGGCGCTATTCGGTGACCCAGACCCCCTATCGCGGGGTCATGCTGTTCGACATCGTGGGTTTCTCCAAGGCTTCACCGATCGAGCAGGTGGCCCAGCTCAATTCCCTTGAGTACTCGATCAACAGCGCCGACAAGCGGCTGCAGAGTCTCGGACTCGACGTTGAACTGGCGCGCTCCACCGTCGGTGACGGCTTCTACGTCTGGAATCGAAGACAAGGTATCGAAGCCGACCTGCGGACCTATCTCGCGCTCATGCTGATTATGATCGACAACAGGCGCGCCCACATGAAGGGCGACGCGCGGTTCGTGCCGACCCTGCGCGCGGTTTTCGGGATCGGCAGCCACTATTCCTACTATCAGGTCGAGGGTCAGACGCCGCGTGGCTTCGAGTACATCGTCGGCGACGTCACCATCAACACCGCGCGGCTGATCGGAAAATGCGAGTCGCATCAGATTCTAATGGGTAATTTTCGGCGTCCCGTCGATCGGGTGTCGAAGACCCTGTTGGATGGCCCGTTGTTTCTCGCTCGCGCCGCATCCGAATTCGGCACGCTGGACGGCCTGGAATTCGGTGGCGAGCCCGTTACCGCTGTGCGCTCCTACATCACCGGAACCGACCTGTCGGCGGGCAACTATTCGGTGACCCAGTACGCCATCACCGACAAGCACGGCTTCCAGCACAACGCCTTAAATCTCATCATTCAGGTCACATTCGAGGGCGGTGAATCCCTGTCGATCGGACTCGACTCCGAGGCGTTGGGTGACTTCGACGCCGAAGCCACACCGTACCGCCTCAATGTTCGCGACCTTGCCAAGGTAAAGGATCTTTTCCGGGCTTGACGAACGCGTTCTTCGGGAAGATTTAATGATTTTGTGTCATATAGTGATGGTCAATTCGACCACACAACACGTACCGGTGAACGCTAAATGTTTGGCAGAACCAAAGAAAAACCCGCTGCGAAGGGTAGTTCCAAGACCGCCGCGAAACCTGCGGTGAAACTCGGCACGGCGATTGTCGGCGAGGAGGAGCTCGATATCCGAGAGCTGCACCTCAAGGGCTTGCGCATCCCCAATCCCGGCGAAGGCAACATCATCACCGGTCAGCAGTTTCGCTTCGTCCTGCGCTTGGGCGAAGGAGACAACGCCGTCAACGTGAATACGACGGCCTCGGCCGTGGCCGCATCGGCTACCGAGGTGATCGGTAAGTTTGCCGGCATGGATGACGATTCCAAACGACTAATCGCCCTGCACCTCAAGGCGCTGCGCGCGGTCGGGGCGATCAAGTAGCTCGGCCACGCCGCCGGCGCCATCGTGCGCCGGGAACGACGCCGTTGTTGTTGTAGAATCTGCATACGGTCACCAGTCGACCACCCACGACCGCCCCTAGAGAACATGAATCCCCTCGACCGTCGGCAATTTCTAAAAGCGGCATTGCTCGCGTCCGGCGCGCTGACCGCGACCTCCCTTGGGACCGCGCGAGCGCAAGCCCTTAAAGGTACGAGGGTCCTTGTCGTTGGCGCGGGCATCTCCGGCCTGGGTGCCGCCCGATCGCTGGTGAACCAAGGCGCCGATGTGGTGGTGCTGGAAGCCAAGCCGCATATCGGGGGGCGTTTGCACACCGATTACTCCCTGGGCGCGCCGTTCGAGGTCGGTGCCGGTTGGATCCACGGACCCAGCGGCCAAAACCCGGTCAAGCAACTGGCCGACGCGGTTGGCGCGAAGACCGTTGTGACCGAAGACGACGATCTGATCGTCTTCGACGCCGACGGTGAGGAGATCGACGCGGCAAGGCTCACGAAGATCAACGGCGATTGGCGCCGTGTGCTCGACCAGATCGACGACGAACTGGAGTTGGAAGACGGACGAAGCCTTCGCGGCGCGATTGCCGATCTGGCGCCTTGGGCGCTCGATGATCCGGGGGTCGTTTGGGCCTTGTCGGCGTATACCGAGTTCGCCAAAGGGGCCTCCATCGAAACCCTGTCGGCGGTCTATCACGATGACGACGCGGCTTTTCCGTCGGCCGATGTCGTGGTCACCAGTGGTTACGATAAAATCCTGAGCCCGATCGCGGCGGGGTTGGACATCCGGCTGTCGACGGCGGTCACCGGCATCGGCTATGGCGATGACGGCGTCACCGTTACCACGGGCGGTGGCACTCTAACGGCCGATTATGTGGTTTGTAGTGTTCCGCTGGGCGTCCTGAAGGCGGAAACCATCGCGTTCGATCCACCGCTGCCCCGCGCTTACCGCGACAACATTCGGGGCCTGGGCTTCGGCAGCGTCACCAAGATCGCCTTCAAATTTCAAACTCCGTTTTGGGACACCGAAACCCAGTATTTCGGCGTCATGACCGAGGAAAAGGGGCGCTGGAACTACTGGCTCAACTACCGCACCTTCTCACCGGAAAACATCCTTCTCGGCCTGAGCGTCGGCGCCTACGCACCGGTTGCCGATCGCATGACCGATGCGGCGATGGCCGCCGACGCGCTGGATGTGTTGCGCGATGTTTGGGGCGATGCCGTCGGGACGCCGGTGCAAGCCCTCACCACCCATTGGTCGACGGACCCGGAAACGCGGGGCGCCTACAGCTTCCCGATGCCGGGGGGCACGCCGTCGCAATTCGACGAACTGGCGGCCCCGGTCGCCGAACGCCTGTTTCTCTGCGGCGAACACACGGTTTTCGACTACGCGGGGACCACCCACGGTGCCTATTTGTCGGGTCTGCGCGCGGCGGAACAGATCATCGAGGCGGCGCGTTAAGTGGCCGTTCTGAGGCGCGGCGTGGGATGGCACACACCGGATTAAGCCGACTGCAGGGAGTGGCTAAATCCATTCCTCACGGCATCGCCGCCAGCGCCTTCTCGAAGAAATCGACGCCGCCGAAATTGCCGGACTTCAGCGCCAGGGCGATCGTCGGGGTGTCCAGGGTCACCGTGCCCGGCACGCCGGGGTCGATCTGGGCGCCGATGCGCAGGCCGGTGACGCCGAGCGCGCTGACCACCGCACCGGAGGTCTCGCCGCCGGCCACCACCAGCCGCCGCACCCCGTCCTCGGCCACCAGGGTCGTGGCGATATGGGCCATGGCGCGCTCGACGATGGCGCCCGCCTCCTCGCGGCCGAGCTTGGCTTGGATCGCCTTCACCGTCTCCGGCGGCGCGCTGGCGTAGACCAGGGCCGGGCCGGCCTCCAGATGCTGGCGAAGAAAGGCCAGGGCCTCGCCGGCCACATCCTCGCCGTTGGCGAGGCGCAGCGGGTCGATATTGTAGGACGGTCGGGTCTTCCGCCATTCGGCGATCTGGCCGAGGGTCGCCGCCGAGCAGGACCCGGCCAGCACCGCCGCCTTGCCGCTGACCGCCGGCACCGCGTCGGCCCCGGCTGACGGGCTTAGCATCCCGCGCGCGCGGTAGGCGGCGGGCAGGCCGAGCGCCACGCCCGAGCCGCCGGTGATCAGCGGCAGGTCGGCCACCGCCTCGCCGATCACATGCAGCTGATCGTCGGTTACCGCGTCGACGATGGCGTAGGTGTCGCCATTGGACACCAAGCCGTCCAATTGGGCGCGGATCGCCTCGGCACCCGCCGCCACCGCACGGAACTGGATCAGCCCCACGCCCCGCGCGGTCTGCCGGCCGAGCACGGCGACCAGGTTCGACTCGGTCATCGGGGTCAGCGGGTGGTGCCGCATCGGGCTGTCGGACAACAGCTGATCGCCGACGAACAGATGGCCCTTGAAGATGGTTCGCCCGGTTTCCGGAAACGCCGGACAGGCGATGGTGCGATCGCTGTCCAATCTGTCCAATAGCGCATCCGCCACCGGGCCGATATTGCCCCGGTCGGTGCTGTCGAAGGTCGAGCAGTACTTGAAGAAAAACCGCGCGCAGCCGGCCGCCTTCAGCCAGTCGAGCGCCGCCACCGATTGCGCCACGGCGTCGGCCGGCGCGATGGTCCGCGACTTCAGCGCCACCACGATGGCATCGACATCCGGCACCGGCCGACCGGCATCGGGCACGCCGATCAGCTGCACCGTGCGCATGCCGCCGCGCACCAGCATGTTGGCCAGATCGGTGGCGCCGGTGAAATCGTCGGCCACGCAGCCCAGGATCGGAGCCATGGGAAATCCTCTTCGGTCAGGTGCTTGGCCGGGCGTCCGTGCCCGACTATCGTGCGGGCCAAATCATACGAGCCACGCACGGGGACACCATGCCGAAATTCGCCGCCAACCTCTCGATGATGTTCGGAGAGGTCGATTTCATGGACCGGTTCGACGCCGCCGCCCTGGCCGGGTTCAAGGGGGTGGAGTTCCTGTTCCCCTACGACCATGAGGCCGACGCCATCGCCGCCGCCTTGAGCAAGGCCGGACTAAGCCAGGCGCTGTTCAACCTGCCGCCGGGCGATTGTGGAGCGGGCGACCGTGGCTTCGCCGCCATTCCCGGGCGCGAGGCGACATTCGACGCCGCCCTCGACAAGGCGCTGGCCTATGCCTCGGTGATCGGCAACGAGCTGCTGCACGTGATGAGCGGCATCATGCCCGACGGCGTCGACCGGGACGCCTGCACCGAGACCTTGATCGCCAACCTCAAACGCGCCGCTCCAAAGGCGGCCGCCGCCGGCAAGACCCTGATCATCGAGCCGATCAACACCCGCGACATTCCCGGCTATTTCCTCAACCGCCAGGGCCAGGCGCGGGCGATCATCGAAGCGGTGGGGGCGGACAATGTCGGATTGCAGTTCGACTTCTACCACTGCCAGATCGTCGAGGGCGACCTGGCCAAGACCTTCGAGGCGCACCGCGACATCATCCGCCACGTGCAGATCGCCGGGGTACCGGAACGGCACGAGCCGAATGTGGGGGAAATCAACTACCCCTATCTGTTCGATCTGATGGACCGGCTCGGCTACCACGGCTGGGTCGGCTGCGAGTACCGGCTCAAGGCGGGCACGGTGGAGGGTTTATCTTGGATGAAGGGGCTTTGAGATGAAGATCGCGATCACCGGCGGGGCCGGGTTCATCGGCCGCAAGCTGGCCCGTGCCCTGTTGGACGACAACGCCATGGGCGTGGAACACATCAGCCTGGTCGATATGGTCGACCCGCCGGCCGATCTGCTCGACGACGCCCGGATCGACGCGATCACCGGCGATGTTACCGACGAGGACCTGCTGGCTCAGGCGATCCGGCCGGACACCGACGCGGTGTTCCATCTCGCCGCCGTGGTCAGCGCCGGGGCCGAAGCGGATTTCGACCTCGGCATGGCGGTCAACCTGGACGCCACCCGCACCATCCTGGACATCGCCCGCCGCCACGGCACCACGCCGAAGATCGTATTCGCCAGTTCCTGCGCCGCCTATGGCGGCGATCTGCCCGAGGTGGTGACCGACAACCAGCAACTGACCCCGCAGAACTCCTACGGCATTCAAAAGGCAATTGGCGAGTTGCTGATCAACGACTACAGCCGCAAGGGCTTCATCGACGGCCGGGCGCTGCGCTATCCCACCGTGGTGGTGCGTCCCGGCAAGCCGAACAAGGCGGCGTCGACCTTCGCCAGCTCGATCATCCGCGAGCCATTGCAAGGCCAGGGTGCCGTCTGTCCGGTCACCCCCGAGACCGCCATGTGGCTGGCCAGCCCGCGCACCATCGTCGCCAACACCAAGCGTGCCCATGATCTGCCGGCCGAGGCCTGGGGACCGTGGCGGGCGGTCGCCTTGCCCGGCTTCACCATCACGGTGGGCGAGATGGTGGCGGCACTGGAAGCGATCGCCGGCCCGGAGGTCGCCGCCCGCGTGCGCTGGGAACGCGACCCCGCGATCGAGAAGATCGTCTATGGCTGGCCGAGCCGGTTCGAGACCACCCACGCCGATGCCATGGGCTTCGCCCGCGACGCCGGCATGGAGCCGGTGATCCGGGCCTTCATCGAGGACGAACTGGGCGGGGTGATCCCGGGAGCGGCCTGATGGCCTTCACCTGGGACGTACCGGCCGAGGACCGCGCGACGATCCGCGCCTGGTTCGCAACCTGGGGCACCCAGGTGGCCGATGTCGATTTCGCGCCGGCCAAGGCGCTGTTCGAGGACAACATCGCCAGCTTCGGCACCCACATGGACGTGGTCGAGGGGTTGGATCACCTGGCCGATAGGCAGTGGCGCTCGGTCTGGCCGGCCATCGAGGATTTCCGCTGGAACCTGGAAACCCTCAAGGTCGGCGTTTCTCCCGACCGGCTGTTCGCGATCGGCATCGTCACCTTCGCCTCGACCGGGCTGCACGCCGACGGCTCCCGCTTCGACCGCCCCGGCCGCGCCACCGTCGCGTTCGCCCGGTCATCGACCGACGATCCATGGAAGGGCGTTCACACCCACGTTTCACTCAACCCCGGCACGCCGTCGCCAAGCCACGGTAAGCGGCCGGCAAAATCCTAGACATCACTCCATCCAGGGAAACGCCCTCTCGTGCTCCGCCACCAGCCACGCGCCGCCGATCGACGACGGCAAGGCAAGGCCGATCAAACCGGGGCCGGCATCGCTGATCGCGAAGCCGCGCCCGGCGAGGAACGAACGGGTCGCCGCCAACCCGTCCGAGATCAACCCGTAGCCGACCACCCCGGGGATCGGCGGGACGGTCGCGCCCGGAAACAGTGCCGCCGCCCGTGCCGCGGTGCTCAGCACCACCCCGCCGCGCCCGAGTGGAAATCGGATCAAATCCTCGGCCACACGCCGTGGCGCCGTCTCGGTGAACCGGGTGTAGCGGTCGATCGCCTCCTCAAGGTCCACGGGCAGAATCACCACGTCGCGCAGGCCGATCACACCGTTCTCGTGCTCCAGCCAGCGCGGTTGCCACACCGCCCCCTCGGTGTGATGCGACAAGATTTGCACCCGGCCCTCGGGCATATCGTTCGCCGGGGTGCGGCAGACCGTGAAAGCGGCCATCGCTTCGCCCTCGTCGTGTCCGTCGGCTTCGGCAAGCGGCACCGGCCGGCGCAGGTTGACCGGCGCCTCCGGATGAAACCCGGCGGCGGCCAAGCGATCCCGCCGGGCCAGGGCATCGGGATCGCTCATCGCCACGATGTGCACCCCGATGTAGCGATCGAGCTGCGCCTGGGTCCGAGCGCCGATCGGCTGCGCCGCGTCGACCACGCTCAGCACCTCCAGATACCCCTCGTGAAACATCACGCAGCGATTGGCGGTGCCGGACGCCACCGGCTCGGCGCCCAGCGTCGGTGCCGTCCGATGCACGGTATAGGGCGTCTGAGTGAAGCCTAACCGGCTCAACGCCCGATGCGCCTCTTCCATGTCCGACACGAAATGGCCAAGATGATCGAGAAACGTCTCACCAGTTCCTGGAAGCTGCCGCGCCATACTTTTATCTCCCGTTCCAGTCGCGCATGCCATGGTTTCGCCCCATTCCAGTGGTGGGCTTCGCATGGAACGTTCGGCACGCCATGATATTCGCCATGGTGGCCGACGGTATTCGCCCGCCCCAACGTTATAAGGGATCGGGTGATGTTATGTGAGGAGGATGCCATGACCGATTGCGAACGTCGCTGCCTATGCCGTGGCAGCCTGACCGCCCGCGCCGCACGGGCCGAATTCGCCGATACTCTGGTGGTGGGGACCATGATGGCCGCCGGGATCGCCGCCTCGGCGTGGCTTTTGGTCACGTTGGCGGTCTGACCGCCTTCCGCGCGGTACCGAGACGGAGACAACGATGGCCGCCATGCCGCCGATTTGCGAGTTCGGACTGTCCGCGCCGGATTTCGCCCTACCCGACCTGGACGGCACCCTTGTCCGGCTGAGCGACGTGGCGGGGCCGAGGGGCATGCTGGTGCTGTTCATCTGCAATCACTGCCCCTACGTGAAATCGGTGATCGGCCGCATCGCCGAAGAGGCCAGGACGCTTCAGGCGGCCGCCATCGGCGTGGCCGCGATCATGGCCAACGACTACCGCGCCTATCCCGCCGACGCGCCCGACAAGATGCGTGCCTTTGCCGCCGCGCACGGCTTCACCTTTCCCTATCTGTTGGACGAGAACCAGGCGGTGGCCAGGGCCTACGGCGCGGTCTGCACGCCGGATTTCTTCGGCTACAACGCCAAGCGGGAATTGCAATACCGCGGCCGGCTGGATGAGTCGAAAACCACCCTGATCCCCGGCGCCAAGCCTGAGTTGCGCGAGGCGATGCTGGCCATCGCGGAAACCGGCAAAGGGCCAGCCGAGCAGATCCCCTCCATGGGTTGCAGCATCAAATGGAAAACGGCGGCTTGAGGCCGGCTGACCGGCGATCGCCTCAGCCGAACGCGTAGGCGTCCATTTGCAGCACCCCGAGGGTATTGCTGCTGTGCAGGCGACGACCCGCGCCACGGCCGCCCGCGCCCCAGGCGGCGAACAGCGGCAGTAAATGCTCGTCGGTCGGATGGTTGCGTTCCGCGTGCGGTGCCCGGGCGCGGTAGTCCAGCATGTCCTCGGCCCGCCCGTCGACGATGGTCTCGGACAGCCACGCCGCGAACTCGGTCACCCACGCGGGTGTGTCGCCACCGGTCAGCCGCCTGGGGCGGGGGATTTCGAACAGATTGTGGGTGAACGAACCCGAGGCGACGACCAGCACGCCCTCGGCGCGCAACGGCGCCAACGCCTCACCCAGGCGGGCATGGGTCGCCGGATCGCCATCGGGATTGACCGAAACCGCCACCACCGGGATGTCGGCCTCCGGGTACATCAGCATCAGCGGCACCCACGTGCCATGGTCGAACCCCCAATCGGTATCAAGCGCCGCCGGCAGCCCGGCCGCCGAAACCCGCGCGACGATATCGGCCGCCAAATCGGGCGCGCCGGGCGCCGGATAGGTCATCCGGTACAGCGCCTCGGGAAAGCCCCGGAAATCATGGATCGTCGGCGGCGCGTCGTGGGCCGTTACCTTGACGGTTTGTGCCGCGTAATGCGCGCTCACCACCACGATGGCGCGGGGGCGGCCCAACTCACCGCCTACGCGGCCCAGGAAATCGCGTGCCGGCACGTCGTCCAAGATCAGGGTCGGTGCGCCATGGCTGACGAACAGAGCGGGAAATGTCGTCATCGTCGTATCCTCAAAGCAGCGTTGAGTGAAAGCGGGAGCGGCCAACGGACACTCCCGCTCGCGTATCGAGAGGTCAAGCGGCCAACGCTTGCGGCAACGGCTTCGGCAGCGGCAACCGCAGGGCGTGGGCGCCCGAGCCCAACAGCGCCTGGACCACCAGGGTCATGGTCCAAAACGCCGGAAATTCCCAGCCGCCACCTTCGTTGGTGAACAGCCAGCCATTGCCGGCGTGCTGCGCGACGGCACCGATCAGCACCGGGATCAGCGCCACCGCCACAAGCCGGGTGTAGGTCCCGAGAATCAGCGCCGCACCCCCGCCAACCTCCGCCAGAATCACCAGATAGGCGAAGAAACCGGGGTAGCCGATGCTTTCGAAGAAACCAACCGTGCCCGGAATAGTGAACACGAACACCTTCAACCCGGCATGGGCCAGAAACGCCACCCCAAGGGTGACCCGCAAAGCCAACGCGGCGTAGGGAGCGGTTTTGCTATCGATCATCTGTCTGCCTCCTCCAAAGGGCCCGGCGTCCAACCCGCCTCGGCCTGTCGGTGATGAAGGTATGGCTGCATCGCCGTGATATAATCGGCGCCCATGTGAAATTTTTATCTATGGAATGTAGACAATGGATCGCCTCAGCCAGACCGAAACCTTTGTCGCCGTCGCCGAGGCGGAGAGCTTCACCATCGCCGCCGAGCGCCTGGGGCTGTCGCGCGCGGTGGTCAGCAAGCACGTCCAGGCGCTGGAGGATCGGCTAGAGCGCCTTCAATTTAGTTTCGATCATATCCGGCGGCGGCGAAGTAGTTTTCACATTCGGTTGGCGTGAAGGCTTCGATGGCGTGTGCGATAGCGTCCCAGAGATCGGCCTTGGTGCGGGCGGCGGCTTTTCGGAGCAGGGCCTTGAGTTTGGAGAAGGCCATCTCGATCGGATTGAAGTCGGGGCTGTAGGGCGGCAGGTACAGCAGCCTGGCGCCGGTGGCCTCGATCAACTCGCGCACGCCGGCGACTTTGTGCGAGGCGAGGTTATCCATGACCACGATATCGCCGTCTGTCAGCTCCGGGACCAGCACATGCTCGACATAGGCCAGGAAGGCGGTGCCGTGCATCGGTCCGTCCAGCAGCATCGGCGCGGCCACGCCCGACAGCCTCAAGCCCGCCGTGAAGGTCGTTGTTCTCCAGTGCCCGTGCGGGATTGACGCGCGGCAGCGTTCGCCCTTGGCCGACCAGCCACGAAGCCGGGCCATCTTGGTATTCGCTCCGGTCTCGTCGATGAAAATCAGCCGTTCCGGATCAAGGTCGAGTTGACCGTCGAACCAGTCCCGACGCCGGGCCTGGACGTCCGGGCGCTCCTGCTCGGCCGCGTGCCCGGTCTTTTTTTATGCGTCAGACCGCGCTTGGACAGGAAGTACCAAACCGTCGTGGGATGAACCCGCACGCCTTGCGCGTCCGCTAAATGTTCGGCGATCTCCGCCAAGGCAATATCCTTGGTCG
>JABMNR010000207.1 GCA_013203465.1 Alphaproteobacteria bacterium | reverse complement strand
TATGTATACCACAATCGCACAGTGCTGGCGTCAAATGAACGGTGCACATGGGAAATCCGGGTCCAGACCAGCGCCGGCATGGGCCGGCTGTCGGCGGCGCTGGCGCTCGGCCAGCCGATGCCCGAGGACATGGCGGCACTTGGTTTGACGCCGAACGAGGTGGCGCCGGGCCGGGCGGGGTTGGGAAGGGGGTAACGGGGGCCACGGAAGGAGCGGGCCGGGCCTCGCCTCGGTCTCACACCAACTGCATCTGGATTTTGCGGCCGAGCACCTCGGCGGCGCGGCGCAGGGTCGTTAGGAAGCTTCCAGTCCATTCCGATGTACCCTCGGTATTGATTTGAGGTCGTGTCCCTTGGCGTGGTGTAGCTGACGGCTGATGACCGCGCGCTCCGGCAAGGGACACGACCGAATCTTGTGAGATACCCTGCTTGAAAAGCCGGAACATTGTCGCGTTTAGATGAGGGCTAAAATGACCTTCAAGAAAACGTTGTTCAGCAAGGCACGCCATTGCCGAGATATCGGCGGCTGTGGATAAGCGCCCCCAAAGATTCTGTAGAATATTCCAAGAAACGGAGTGGCGTTGACGAAGGACAATTGTACAGCGATCGAGTGGCTTTCCCTGTTGATCCACATACGGACGCAAGGCTTCTCCGACGGTGCTTCCAATGTCGGAGCCAACAACAAGTCCTGGGTTTTTTAGGTCGATTGGTACGAATCTGAACCCCGCCACACATATGGTGCTAGGCAAGATGCGCCATGGCATGAAGGCAATGTGTCCTGACAATGCCAATCGCCTAGTTCCTTAGTGTCTATCGCTTACATGACACAGCATTAGGATCACACGATAGGATGTGACGGCGTGATCGCGGCAAACGAATCACAACTGAAGAAAATCTTCACCCCGACACCACTCGCTCCACTCGCATCGCGCCCGCCCGCTGCCGCGCTTGCCAGAGGTCGTAATGCATCTGTTGGGTCAGCCAGCTTTGCGCACTGCCGCCGAACGCCTGTTCCAGCCGGATCGCCATCTCCGGTGATATCCCGCTCTTCTCGTTCACCAGATTGTTGAGCGCCTGACGGGTGACGCCGAGCGACGCAGCGGCGGCGGTGATCGTCAGCCCCAAGGGCTCGATACACTCCTGCCGGACGATCCGGCCCGGATGCGGCGGGTTAAACATGCTCATGTCTGGTTCCGTCAGTGATAGTCCACGTAGTCGACATCGAAGGCGCCGTCGGCCTCGAAGCGGAAGGTAATTCGCCAATTCGCCCGGACTGTCACAGCCCACATCCCTTGCCGATCACCCCGGAGCGCGTGCAGACGGAACCCGGGCAAGTCCATATCCGTCACCTCACTAGCCGCGCTCAGAACCGCCAAAATATTCTCGATCTTTTCGATGTGCTCCGGCTGAAGACGGCGGCGATCACCCTTTTCGAACAAAGCCCGCAAGCCGCGATGGGCAAAGGTTTTGATCATTGATTCTTAATATACAGTGACAATTGTCTATTGTCAAATTTTCATCGCCACGAAACAGACCTCCAGAGCTGGGTTAGGAAGAGCATCCACATCCCGCGCGTTGCTCCCGTACAAGGCACAACCCCCACCCGCCGCCGCACGTACCGCGCCGCCGAACGCCCCTCACCGGGTCGTCACGGTGAGGGCGATCGGCAGGGATTTCGACACGATGTCGTACACCGGCGAATACTCCGCCAGGGACACCAGGGTCTCCGGCGTGGCGTCGCAGGTCACCGTCATGCTCACCCGCACCCGGCTAAAACCTTTGCGGATCAGGCCGGACAGCCCGAGATAACCGCGCATGTCCATCTCGCCTTCGACCTCCGTGGTCATGTCGCCGATCGTGATGCCGCGCGCCGCCGCATGAAAGACGATGGTGGTGGTCAAACAGCTCACCAGCGCGTGCAGCAGGAATTCCACCGGGTTCGGCGCCGTACCGCTGCCCTGCATGCTTGACGGCTCGGCGCTGTCGACCACGAACGGTCCCTGGTCATGGGCATGGTCGACACCGCCGCCGTGGTAGCCGTCGATGCTGGACCGGCTGCGGTCGGCGCCGGTCCAGCGGTTGCTCAGGCGAAAGCGAAAACTGGCGAGTTCCGGGTTATCGCGCACCGCGGCCACCTTCTCGAACACCGCCGCGGCGTTGATGCCGTTGATGATGCTCGGCTTCTCCCGAGCCGCGCGTGGCGCCGTCTTGGGCGCTGTCTTGGGTTGCGTCTTGGGCGTCGTCTTGGATTGCGTGGTCATGGGTCGCCCCCCTTGGTCGGCATTGGCGCCATGATACCGTACACCGAGCCTCGGCGTCGATTGCGCGATCGGGGCGGGTTTGTCCCGGCACGGGCCAGCGAACGCTTTGACAGCGCGCGCGCGTGCCCGTATCAACGCGGCCACATTGAACATCTCGACGGACCGACGATGAACCATCTCGACGCGCTTGAGGCGCAGAGCGTCTACATCCTGCGCGAGGCGTTCAACAAGTTCGACCGGCTCGGCATGCTGTGGTCGCTCGGCAAGGACAGCAACGTCATGCTGTGGCTGGCCAAGAAGGCGTTCTTCGGCCATGTGCCGTTCCCCGCCATGTTCTGCGACACCGGCAAGAAATTCCCCGAGATGTACGCCTTCCAGGACCGCTATGCCGTGGAATGGGGGTTGAACTTCATCAAGCGCGACTGCCCGCCGATCGAGGAGATCGACCCGACCCTGCCGCCGGCCGCCCGCTCGGCGGCGCGCAAGACCGAGGCGCTGAAACGGCTGATCGCCGAGCTGGACCTGCAGGCGGTGATCGCCGGCATCCGCCGCGACGAGGAGGCGACCCGGGCCAAGGAGCGGGTGTTCAGCCCGCGCGGCGAGAACGCCGAGTGGGATTTCCGCGACCAGCCGCCGGAGTTCTGGGATCAGTTCAAGACCGATTTCGCCCCCGGCACCCACATCCGGGTGCACCCGCTGCTGCATTGGACCGAGCTGGACATCTGGCTGTACATCCAGCGCGAGGGCATCCCGCTGGTGCCGCTGTATTTCGCGCGCGACGGCAAGCGCTACCGCTCGCTCGGCGACATGGACATCACCCACCCGGTGGCCAGCGACGCCGACACCGTGGCGAAGATCATCGCCGAGCTGCGCGGCACAAGGGTGGCCGAACGCAGCGGCCGGGCGATGGATCACGAGAGCGAGGACGCCTTCGAGCGGCTGCGTTCGGCGGGGTATATGTGATGACCACCGCCCTGAACCAACCCGCTCCCGCCCCAGCGGCGGCCGCCGCGTCCACCGATCTCGCGCCGCTGAAGCTGGTGATCGTCGGCCATGTCGACCACGGCAAGTCGACCCTGATCGGCCGCCTGCTGCACGACACCGGCGCGCTGCCCGACGGCAAGGCCGAAGCGGTCAAGGCGATGTCCGACCGCCGCGGCATGCCGATGGAATGGGCCTTCGTGCTCGACGCCCTGCAGGCCGAGCGCGACCAGGGCATCACCATCGACACCACGCAAATCTTCTTCAAGACCGCCACCCGGCCCTACGTCATCATCGACGCGCCGGGGCACAAGGAGTTCCTGAAGAACATGGTCTCCGGCGCCGCCTCGGCCGATGCCGCCATCCTGGTGGTCGACGCCAAGGACGGGGTGCAGGAGCAGACCCGGCGCCACGGCTACATCCTGCACCTGCTGGGCCTGGAGCAGGTGGTGGTGGCGGTCAACAAGATGGACCTGGTCGACTACGATCAGGGGCGGTTCGAGGCGGTCGCCGCCGAGGTGCGCGCCTATCTGATCTCGATGGGGATCGCGCCGGTGCACATCCTGCCGGTGTCGGCTCGGCACGGCGACGGCCTGGCCGCCACCTCCGACCGCATGCCGTGGTTCAAGGGACCACCCCTGATCGCGGCGCTGGACGATCTGCCGGCGAAGCCGCTGCCGGTCGACCTGCCGCTGCGGTTTCCGATCCAGGACATCTACAAATTCGATGACCGCCGCATTCTCGCCGGGCGGATCGAGAGCGGCCGGCTGACGGTCGGCGACGCGTTGCTGTTCAGCCCGACCAACGCCCGTGCCCGGGTCAAGAGCATCGAGGCCTGGGCGATCGACGGCCCGGTCACCAGTGCGTCCGCCGGCCAGTCGATCGGCATCACCCTGGACGACCAGTTGTTCGTTGAGCGCGGCCACGTCGCCTCCCACGCCACGGAGCCGCCGGTCGAGACCAACGTGTTCCGCGCCCGGATCTTCTGGCTCGGCCGCGCGCCCATGGAAGTCGGGCGGCGCTACAAGCTCAAGCTCGCCACCATGGAGCATCCGGTCGAGGTCCAGGCGATCGAGCGGGTGATCGAGGTCGGCGACCTGTCGGAACGTCCGGCCGACCGGATCGAGCGCAACGAGGTCGGCGAGGTGATCCTGCGGGCGCGGGCGACCCTGGCGCTCGACCCGTTCACCGACAACCCCAAGCTCGGCCGCTTCGTGCTGATCGACGGTTACGACATGGCCGGCGGCGGGCTGGTGTCGATGGAGGGCTTCCCGGACCAGCGGCAGCGCACCGCGCCGACCTCGCAGAACATCACCGCCGTCGAGCACCGGGTGACCACCGACGCCCGCTGGTCGGCCAACGGCCACAAATCCGGCATCCTGTGGCTGACCGGGTTGTCCGGCGCCGGCAAGTCGACACTGGCGGTCGAGCTGGAGCAGGCGCTGTTCCGCAAGGGCTGGCAGGCCTATGTGCTGGACGGCGACAACATCCGCTTCGGGCTGTCGGCCGATCTCGGCTTCGCGCCGGAGGATCGGGCCGAGAACATCCGCCGGGTCGGCGAGGTGGCCGCCCTGTTCGCCCGCGCCGGGGTGCTGGTGATCACCGCCTTCATCTCGCCCTACCGCGAGGACCGCGACCGGGCCCGCGCCGTCGCCCCCGAGCTGTTCCACGAGGTCCATGTGAAGGCCGATCTGGCGATCTGCGAGGGCCGCGATCCCAAGGGGCTGTACAAGAAGGCCCGCACCGGCGAGATCGCCGAGTTCACCGGCATCTCCGCCCCCTACGAGGAGCCCGATTCACCCGACCTGGAGGTCGACACCGGCGCGCTCAGCCTGCAGGAATCCGTGGCCCGGCTGTTGGGTTACGTCGAGGCCAATTTCGGCGGCAACGGCAACGGCCGTTAACGTGTGAGCAGGAGACGATCCAATACGGCATCAAGGTCCCAAGGGATGGCGGCCGTCTGGACCGCCGGCGTGCCGCAGGCGCAGCGGCCGGCCCGCGCGCGGGTGTCGATCTCATCCATGATCGAGGGGCCTTGATTGACCGCCGCGGTCTTCTCATTCAGCCGAGCCTCGATCTCGGCGATTTCGGCCCGAAACTCGTGGATCATCCCCTCAAGACGACGTACTTCTGACTCGTTGAATTCAATTATTCTCTTGGCCGATTGCACCGACGCCTGAGCTCTCTGGAGTTGTTCGGCGGACAGGTCTGGACGGTTCAGGAAGGCCCTCTCTGCACGGAGAGATCCTTTGTAGAGTCTGACACCGTCCTCACTCAAAGTCTTGACCCACTCGATGTTCTCGACGGCTTCGGCCAATTGCTTCAGCCTGTCCTGAAGCGCCCGGGTTTCCGCGTCGGTGGCGTCGCTGATCTCATCGAGAATCGAGCCACGAGGCTTCGATGCGCACGGGCAGTCCTCGCTGAGCGCGACGACGAACGGCGTGGTCGTCACCGTGTCCTCACCCGGTTTAGTGATGTGGACCACCAGGGTCATCGGCACGGTTTTCAGCGTCGCCGCGTCGACCGGGAACAGCGTGCCGAGCCCCTTGATGCCCTTGACGGCGTTGCCAAAGCCCATCTTGTTCCAGATGCCGTCCTTGCCCTGCGGCACCTTGTAGCTGCCGAGAATATTGCGGCCGTCCTCGCTCCAGCCGCCCGCCTTGTGCTCGACGTGCTGGCCGTCGACCCAGCGGTCGTAGGTCCACCAGACCGTCAGCTTCCAGTCGTAATACATCTCGTAGATGCCGTAGCGGACCGGACCGGCCTTCCGCCCCTCGGGGTCCATCAGATAGACCGTTTGGAACGTCCCGTCGTCCGGCGTCTCGAGGATATCGGTGCTGACCAGCAGGCCGTCCTCGGTCATGCGGGTGCCGACGGCGATCGAGGTCCCAGAAGCCGGATCGGTGAAAATCCGCTTGTCCTGCTTGGCGATGGGATCGTCCTCGGTTTCGATGCTTGGCCCGCTGTCGTCGCTACCGCCGCCGCCGAACAGACCGCCCGAACCGCCACCGCCGCCGCCCCAATTCCCCGCGCCGCCGCCACCGCCGCCGCCAAACAGCCCTCCGGCGCCACCACCGACCAAGCCGCCGAGCGTTTCCTTGATCTTGTCCTTTGTGCGGGCGCCGGTCCCGACCTCGCTGTTTTCTCCGACGGTGATCGGCCGGCTCGCATCCTTGAGATGGGCCAGCGTCTTCCCGGAATAGCTGGAGATGCCGCCGGCGGTATCCAGAACCGCCAGGCGCCAGGGATCGAGAGATTGCGGAATGAGCGGGCGCTCGATCAGCGTTTCGCCCTGCTTCGAGACCGTGGCGATCAGCGCCTCGTTTGCCGTGTGGTCCGGAAAATCGAGCGTCGCCAGCCCCGCCGCGTCGGTCTGGGCCTTGGCCAGCGTCTTGCCGTCCAGGGTTTTGAAGCCGACCGTGGCTCCCTCAAGCGGCTTACCGCCTTGGGTCACCAGCGCGGCGCGGGTCTCGGCAACGGCGGCTCCCGTGGTAGGGGCCATCGCCACAGTAAAAGCCAAGACGGTCAGGATCGCTAGATTTCGAACGCCGAGCCCGCCATGAAGCATGGTCGACGCGAAAGAAAAGAGACGTTTCATCCCACAATACCTCCGGAACATTCTGTCACCGCTGCGCTATACTATCAGAAATCGCTCCTCTGGTACCGTCGGGTTCTTCCCACGCTCACCCAATCGTTATTTCGGACCGACAGAGCGGGCCACGACGACGAGGAAAAGCGCGATGGGCATCGACGGCGAACGGTTCGCCGCAGGCGAGAACGGGTTCGAGGCCGCCAAGGCACAGTCGCTCGCGTGGGTCCCGGATCGCTACGCGTCCGGGAATGCGGTTAGGGGATTACCACACATTCATCGCATCCCCGGCCTTGCCCCGGACCCGATCCGGGGCGAGAGCCGGGGTCCAGAGTCACAGGGCGAGCTGGCTCCCGGATCGCCACCTGCGGCGGCGTCCGGGAACGCGTCATGAGCGGCCGCACGTGACCCCTGCCCGCCCCATCCGCTCACACGCTCAGCACCACCTTGCCGGTGACCGTGCGCGCCGTCAGCGCCGCCAAGGCGTCGCGGGCTTGTTCCAGCGGGTAGGTGGCGCTGATCAGCGGTTTGATCTTGCCCTCGGCGTGCAGCGCGAACAGATGCCGGAAGTTCTCGGCGTCGACGGCGCCCTCATTGCGGTGGAAATGGCCCCAGAACACACCGACCACCGAGCAGCCCTTGAGCAGCGTCAGGTTGGCCGGGACCTTGGGGATCTCGCCGCTGGCGAAGCCGACCACCAGATACCGCCCGCCCCACGCCATCGAGCGCAGCGACGGCTCGAACAGCGCGCCGCCGACCGGATCGTAGACCACGTCGACCCCGCGTCCGCCGGTCAGCTCCTTGATCCGGTCGCGGTAACCGTCCAGGGAATAGTTGATGCCATCATCGGCGCCGTTCGCCCGGGCCAAAGCGAGCTTCGCCTCGGTGCTGGCGGCGGCGATCACCCGGGCGCCCAGCACCTTGCCGAGCTGAACCGCCGCCCGCTGCACCAGCGCGTGATACGAAGTGCCGTAGGTGATGGCGAAACCGGCGGCGGTGACCGCATCCATGGTGTCGGGCCGGCGCATCACCCGGGTGGCGGGGATCACGACTTCCTCGGCGAAACAGCCCCAAAGGGTGGTGACGATGACCGCGTCGCCAGGCGCATAGTCCTCGACCTCGGCGCCAACCTCGACGATGGTGCCGGACGCCTCGCTACCCGGTGCGAACGGCAGCTCCGGCTTGGCCTGATACTTCCCTTCGACAATCAGCACATCGGGGAAGTTCACCCCGGCCGCCGCCACGCGCACCCGCACCTGATCGGGCTGCAGGGGCGGCGACGGCACCTCCTCCATCACCAGATCGTCGATCGAACCATAGGCCTTGCACAACACCGCGCGCATCATGTCGTCCTTGTCTGAGAAATAGGCTTGTCCGGAGCTCGGGAACGGCAGTCTATGCCGCCGTCACGCGATAAGCACAACGCCGGGCGCCGGCCAGCATGTGGTCGATCCGCTCGACCGATACGCCGTCGCCGAGGATTTCGCGGAAAATCGCCAACTCCGAGCGGCACAGGTTTTGGCACTTGGCCGCCGCCGCGCAGACCGGGCAATGGTTCTCGATCAGGATCAGGCTGCCATCATCCTCGCGCCGCCACTCCGCCATGTAGCCCTCGTGGGCGCGTAGCTCGGCCAGCCGCGCCACCCGGTCTTCCAAGCGCGTCAGCCCCTCGGTCGCCGTCTGATAGATTTGACGCTGGTCGCTCTCGCGCCGGGCGATCAGGCGGTCGAGCCCGGCCTCGCCGAACTCGGCGCGAACCGCGTCCAGCAGGCCGATGGTCAAATCGGCATGCCGGTCGGGGAACCGCGCATGGCCGGTCTCGGTCAAACGCCACAGCCGCCGCGGCCGGCCGCGGCCGGCGCGCTGATCCGCGTAGGACACCAAGCCCTCGCTCTCCAGCTTCACCAACAGTTGGCGCACCGCCTCGCTGGTGACGCCGAACGCCTTGCCCAAGACCGCGATCGATTCGGGGCCCCGGGTCTTCAGACGAAACAGAATACGGTCGGTCGTGGTATCGGACATGGCGGCCTCGCGCGGTGCGTCAAACTTATACCAAGATTTTTCTTGTAAAACCAGGACGACCGCCACACCCTTGCCGTCATGACCGCACCCGCCGCCGAGCACCCGGACGACCGGATTCTAAGCTGGCCCGAGCTGTTCGGGCCGACCTACCGCTTGGCGACGTTTACGCTGGCGCTCGGTATCGGGCTGCACGCGGTGAACTTCTTCGTGTTCGCGACCCTCGCCCCGGCCGTGGTGGCGGAGATCGGCGGGCTGGACCGGCTGTCCTGGGCGACCACGTTGTATGTCGTCGCCACCATCGTCAGCACGGCGGCCGGTGGTATCGTCCGCGCGCGGTTCGGCGTCCGGCGGGCCCTCTTGATCGCCATTCTCGGCTTCGCGACCGGCAGCGCCGGGGTCGGGCTGGCGCCGACCATGGACTGGATCCTGATCGCCCGCACGGCCCAAGGTTTGGGCTCGGGCCTGCTGATGGCCAACTCGTTCGGGCTGGTGCGCGATTTGTACCCGCCGAAAAGCTGGGCCCGGCTGTTCGCGGCGATCTCCGGCGTCTGGGGCATCGCCGCGTTAAGCGGGCCGCTGATGGGCGGCATATTCGTCGAGTTGGGCAACTGGCGCTGGGGCTTCTTCGCCATGCTGCCGGTGTGCCTGATCTTTCACCTGCTGGTGCACCGCACGGTGAAGCCGTCGGCGCCGGGCGACCCTGGGCCCTTGGCCCCGGTCGTCCGCCTGGCGTTGATCGGCGCCGCCGCGCTGGTGATCGGCGCCACCGGCAAGGGATGGGACGCGGTGCCCGAATCCGTCCTGGCCGCGACCGCCGCCGTCCTGCTGCTCGGCGCCATCACCTGGGAGCGCCGATCGAGCGTGCCGATCTTCCCCCGCGACATGTTCCGACCGGCGAGCGAGCTGGGGGCCGGCGTGGCCTACATCTTCTTCGTGTCGTTCGGCACCGCGGCGACCGCGATCTACGGCCCGTACTTCCTGTCGGCCCTGCACGGCGTGCCGCCGCTGGTCACCGGCTATGTGGTGACCGCGCAGTCGCTGTGCTGGACCCTGGCCGCCATTCTGTTCTCCGGGCTGTCGGTGGCGCGCGCCCGCTGGGTGATCGCGATCGGCCCGGTTCTCATCGGTCTGGGGTCCCTGGCCACCGCCATCTTCCTGCCCGCCGGCCCGCTGGTTCTGGCGATCGGGGCGATCATGCTGCTGGGCTTCGGCATCGGCGCCGCCTGGGGCCATGTGGGCAAGCGCATTTTCGACGCCGCCGGCGAGGCCGATCGCGACCGGGTGACCAGCGTGATCCCGACCACCCAATCGCTCGGCTTGGCCTTCGGCTCGGCCGCCGCCGGGATCGTCGCCGACCGGGTCGGGCTGGCCGGCACGCCGCCGCCCGAGGTGATGGCCGAGGCCGCCCGTTGGGTCTATCTGGCGTTGCTGCCGGCGATCGGGCTGGCCTTGCTGGGCGCCCTGCGCAACGCCCGGTGGCTGTGAAAACCGCCAAGGCGCGATCGCTCAATGCCGGATTGCTCTCGTGACTCTGCTCTAGCCGATCGCCCGCCAGTACCGATGGGTCAGCGCCAGCACCACCAACCCCTGGGCGCCCATGGCCATGGTCGCGACCTGGGCCGACAGCGCCTCCGCCAGGAAGCCGAGATAGAAGAAACCGATCGGCCCGGTGCCGATGCAGACCGAAAGCAGGCCGAGCAATCGGGCGCGCATCGCCGTCGGCGCGTGCAAATACACCAGGGTCGCCTGCATGACGCTGAAACACGCGCCGCCGACCCCCAAGACCAACAGCGCCGCCCCGGACAACACCACCCCGGACAACACCGCGCCGTCCATGGCGATACGCGGTGCCACCGCGAAGCCGATGATCATCGTCAGGAACAGCGCCAAGCCGCTGACATAGATCCGGCCGTACCACGCGGCCCGGCCCAGGATCATGATCGTCAACGCGCCGGCGAACGCGCCGACGCCGTCAACGCTGGCCAGCAGTCCGACCCCTTCCGGTCCCAATCCCAGATCGTCCTTGCCGATCACCGGGATCATGCTCATCGACGGCCAGCCGAAGACGTTGAAGATGATGGTGATCAGGAACACCCCGAGCAGCCGGCGGTCGCCGCGCAGCCAGACGATCCCGTCGCGCAAGCCGCCAAGGAACGACACACCGTCGACACCGGCATCGACACCGGTCGGCCGGCTGCGCGTCTGGATCGCCAGCGCCGCGAACAGCCCGACCACGTATAGCCCGGCTCCCAGCCAGAACACCCCGGCGATGCCCGCCGTGGCCAGCAACACCCCGCCGAGGGTCGGCCCCAGCATGCGGCTGGCGTTGTTGGTGCCGACGTCGAGCGACATCGCCGGCCCCATCCGCTCGGGGCCGACCACGTCGCCGATCATCATCCGCCGCACCGGGTTGTCGGTCGCCCAGCCAACCCCGTTGACGAAGCTCGCCACCGCCAGATGCCAGACCTCCAGGGCGCCGGCGTTGGCCAGCGCCGCGACCGTCAGCGAGCTGGCCATCATCGCCACCACCACCAGGATCAAGGCGCTGCGCCGCTCCAACACATCGGCGGCGGCGCCGAAGAACGCGCCGAACAGCCCCATGGGCAGGATCCGCAGCATGGTCATCATGGCGACGATCGCCGCCGATCCGGTCACCTGATAGGTGAACACGCCGACCGCCAGCATCTCCAGCCAGCGCACCACGACCAGGATGAACCCGACCAGCCAGAGCCGGCGGAAGTCGGGGATCGCGAGCCATCCCGTGCCGCCGTTCTCCGCCACCCGCCACCCGCTCGGTCATTGCTTGTCGGGGTAAGCCTATAGCACCGAACCCGATACCAAGGGGCACGAACGTGACCGAACGCAGAACACCCGCCTCGGATGAGGCGGGTGTTCTGGCATAAGCTGCTGTTATTCTTTCTGCTCGTCCTGAGACATAGGTGACATTTCGTTCCGGAGACATGGGTAACACTTTTGGGCGGAGGCAGGCGTCGACCCCTACGCCGGATCATCCCCGCGTGTGCGGGGAACACTTCGCCGAGGACCTGTCGCGGCAGATCGGCTGCGGATCATCCCCGCGTGTGCGGGGAACACGTTACCGATCCCGTGACGACCGATATCCGGTTCGGATCATCCCCGCGTGTGCGGGGAACACGTGACTGATTTCCTCATGGATGCCGGCCAGCAGCGGATCATCCCCGCGTGTGCGGGGAACACGAGCCGTGGCCGGACGACATGATCAAGCTGGTCGGATCATCCCCGCGTGTGCGGGGAACACGGCCAGACGTTCGGCGACGACTTCAACCAAATCGGATCATCCCCTCGTGTGCGGGTAACACGGGTCGCTTATACGGCACAGCCTGTACACCTGCGGAT
>JABMNR010000223.1 GCA_013203465.1 Alphaproteobacteria bacterium | reverse complement strand
CTGGACGTCAGGGCGATCCTGGCGGCTCGAAATTTTTCCTGTCGCTCGAAGACGATCTGATGCGGATTTTCGGCTCGGAACGCATGGATAGCATGCTACGCAAATTGGGCCTGGAAGAAGGCGAGGCGATCTTCCATCCCTGGATCAATAAGGCGCTGGAGAAAGCTCAGCAGAAGGTCGAGGCGCACAACTTCGAAATCCGCAAAAACTTGCTGCGCTTCGACGACGTGATGAATGACCAGCGCAAAGTGATCTACCGCGAACGCATCGAGCTGATCTCCGGCGAGGATGTGTCGGAAGCGGTGGTCGAAATGCGTGAGCAAACGATTGAAGATCTGGTGCCGCGTTATATCCCGCCGAAGGCGTATGCCGAGCAATGGGACATCAAGGGCCTTCACGAAGAGGCCATGCGCCTGTTCGGCCTCGATTTGCCGGTCGTGGAATGGGCCAAGGAAGAAGGCATCGCCGAGGAAGAAATTCGCGAGCGCATCCAGGACAATGTCGAACGCCGGATGGCCGAAAAGGCCGCGCGCTTCGGCCCCGAGCTGATGCGCCGGGCGGAAAAGTCACTCATGCTGCAGATCCTGGATCAGTTATGGAAAGACCACCTGCTGTCGCTCGACCATCTGCGACAGGGCATTGGCTTGCGTGCCTATGCCCAGCGCGATCCACTGAACGAATATAAGCGCGAGGCCTTCGAGCTGTTCGACGCCATGCTGGCGCGCTTCCGCGAGACGGTGACCATGACCCTCGCGCATGTAGAAATTCAGGCAGCCGCGCCGCCGCCCGAGATGCCAGCGCCGTCACAGGCGCCCCAGGTCGAAAGTCGTGAACCGGCGCTCGCGCATGCCAGCAATCCGGGCGTAAATGTCAGGCCACGGGGCAACGTGGCGGCGCGCGAGCGGAATCCGAAGGATCCGGCGAGCTGGGGCAAGGTGGGACGCAACGAGGCATGCCCGTGTGGCTCCGGCAAGAAATATAAACATTGCCATGGCAAGGTTGGCTGATCGCCGAACACGGGTCTGGGCACATCGAAGCGCCCACCAAGCACGAGTCGCGATTATCTGATCAACGATTTGCCGGAATCGGTCGCGGCGTTAGCTAAGGCCGGTCTGACCAATCGCCATGAATTTCTCGCGCCGACGCGCCCGCAACTCGCCGCCGGGCACGCCGATCAGCGCCCGCAACGCTCGCTCTATTTCATCGCCAACACTCTCGATAACGCCTTCGGGCGCGCGGTGCGCTCCGCCCAGCGGTTCGGGAATGATCGAGTCGACAATCGCGAGTTTATGCAAATCCTGCGCGGTTAGCTTTAACGCGTCGGCCGCGTCCTGTGCTTTATCCGGACTGCGCCACAGAATCGACGCGCAGCCTTCCGGTGAGATCACCGAATAAACCGAATTCTCAAGCATCGAAACGTGGTTGGCGGCGGCCAACGCGATCGCACCGCCTGATCCGCCCTCGCCGACCACCACACTGATCAACGGCACGCGCAGGTCGGTGCATTTCTGAATCGCGCGCGCAATAGCTTCGGACTGCCCACGCTCTTCCGCGCCGATACCGGGATACGCGCCGGGCGTATCGACCAGCGTGATCACCGGCAGGCAAAACCGCTCCGCCAAGTCCATCAAGCGCACGGCTTTGCGATACCCTTCCGGGCGTGCCATGCCAAAATTGTGGCGCACACGGCCTTCGGTGTCGGCGCCTTTTTCATGGCCGATGATGACCGCCGAATAGCCGCGGAACCGGCCCAGGCCACCAACAATCGCAAGGTCTTCGCCAAACGCACGGTCGCCCGCTAGCGGCGAAAAATCCTCGACCAACGCCTCGATATAGTCGCAAAAGTGCGGCCGGTCTGGGTGGCGTGCAACCAAGGTTTTTTGCCACGGCGTGAGCTTCGAATAGGTCTGCTTGAGCAGACGCTCGGCCTTGGATTGCAGCCGCGTGACCTCGTCGACGATGTTGAGTTCACCGTCGTCGCTGAGGTGTCGAAGCTCTTTGATCTTTCCTTCGAGTTCCGCGATCGGTTTCTCGAAGTCGAGAAATGTATTCATCGAATCAGTTTACCACGCATCGGCTGCAGGCGCATCCGCGAAACCCGTTTAGCTAGCTAATATCAACATGTTCGGAGACCGTACACACCACCAATTTCGCTTCCGCAGTGGAAAGAAATAAGGGGCACCGACAGCGGTTTTCAAGGTCCGCGATCACGACCAAGTTATGACAACGCAGCGATTTGTTCCGCCGACTTGACCAGATTTTCCGCTTGTTTGATCGAAGCGATATCGATCAAACGACCGTCGAGCGCAACCGCGCCCTTGCCCTCCTTCAGAGCTTGGCTCATCGCCTCGAGAATCCGCTTGGCGTTGGCGACCTCTTCTTCGGCGGGGCTGTAAACCTCGTTGGCGAGACCGACCTGGCTCGGGTGGATCGCCCATTTTCCCTCGCAGCCGAGCACCGTGGCGCGCTGCGCCTGTGCCTTATATCCCTCAGCATCGGAAAAATCGCCGAACGGACCGTCGATCGGCCGCAAGCCATGCGCCCGCGCCGCCACGACCATGCGTGAGATGGCGTAATGCCACATATCGCCCCAATAATAGTCGCGCGGCGCACCGTCGACCGGATCGGTGAGCACGCCATAGTT
>JABMNR010000206.1 GCA_013203465.1 Alphaproteobacteria bacterium | reverse complement strand
GCGCAAAGGCGGCATATTGGCTTCACCCTCTGGGTTCCGCATCTTACCCGCCCTCCAACCAACCCAACATACTGATATGTATACCACAATCGCACAGTGCTGGCGTCAAATGAACGGTGCACATGGGAAATCCGGGTTAATTCCATTTCCCCTAAATTTTGTACATGCAGAGCGCCAATAGCATCCTGCGCCCCCTCGAAACTCCCCACCGGATCGCCCAGGTCCGGCAGCGGAATGGCGCGCCCGGCCCCGCTCTCAGGCATGACGGGGTCGAGCTGCGCCAGCACGGTGTCCGCTGCCAGTACCGTGCGATCGACATCGGCCTTGGAGGCCGCCTCGTCGGCGGCGCGCTCGGCAGCTTCCGGGGCGGCGGTTTCCGGATCGGCGGTGGCGCCGGGCGCACTCGATATCGACGCGGCCGCCATCGGGGCGGCGTCGAGCCGGGTCGTCAGATCGGCCAGAAAGGCGTTGGTCGCCACCGCATCACCGCCATGCGCCGCCTGATGCGCGCGGGCGATGCGTTTGGCCAGCCGCTTGGTCGCCTCGCGCACCCGCGGGGGCGTGGACGACGGCGGGACCGCCGTGGCGGGGTTGATCGCGGAACGGGACGTGTGCGTGGTCATCTCGATACTCCCGCGCGCGGCGGCGCGCTGTCGATTGTTCTATGAACGGCGAAGTGCGGATTTCCCGTCAGGTGGTCACGGCGGCGGGCGTGACGGCGTCGCAGGGCCAGCACCACCTCGCCCAGAACCGCGTCGTCGAGCGGCGCCATCGTGCCGTCACGGCGCGCTGCGACCGGATCGGCCGCCGGGGCCGATAGCGGCAGCGCACCCTCGACGGCGACCACACCCAACACCTCGTGCAGCAGCAACGCCAACTTTCGCGCCTGGGACGTCACCGCCGTCGCCAACTCCCCATCGAGGCCCGCCGCCTCGGCCAGCGAACCAAGGACGACCCGCAGACGGCCCGCGCTCGGCGCCGGATCGGGCAACTCCATCACGCCCTCGCGGTGCACCGCCGCCAGCGCCTTCAGAACCGCGCTCTCGCGTTCTTGACCGCTGGTCGGCCGAGGTTTCGCGGCAGGGGCTGCGGCGGTGATCCGGCGGGCAAGGTCGGCGAACGTCGTGGCGTCGGGCACTTGGATCAGACCCTCGGCCGCGCTGAAGCCGAAGATGTTCCCACCCTGCCCTTTGGTCCGGCGCGGATCCAGGTGCACCTCGGTAAACCCCGGCTCCGGCTCGATCACCCGATAGGCATCACCCGACAGCCGGTTGCGCCGGATCAACTCGACGAAGGCATCGGTCTGTCGGCTATGCCGGACCAGCCGTCGGCCACGCTGTTTGAGCATGAAAGACGTGGCCCCCCCCTCATGCAACCGCGTGACATCCTCAAGCCACGCCCGAACGAGTGCGAAGGTTCGAGGATTGGCCGCCACCTGCAGCCGCGCGGCGCCCAAGAGCGCATCGATCAGCAGACGGCGCGCGGTACCAGGGCTGGAACGCGCAACCGCTGGCAGGACGTTCGGACGTTCGGTTGACGACGAAGAGGACGGACTGACGGGCATCGACGACCTCCAGTTGCGGGACCGCCAGCATCAACGGTTAGCCGATAATTGTCAATATCCTATCCTATTTCCTATCGATCCACCCGAACTTCCACCTCCCGTTCCGCCGTCACCACGCCATCCCGCGCCAGCGTCACACCGCCGCGCCAGTCGCCGGTCGGCCACGCGCCGGTGCGGTTCTTGCGGCCGACGAAGCGGAAGAACAGGATGCGGCGATGGTTGGCGGTGATGGTGTCGTCGAAGAAGCTCGAACCGTCGGGCCGGGTGATGACCATGCGCGCGGTGTCCCCCGGCTCCACCCCGGCCGCGCGCAGCCACAGGATCATCACCGGGGCGGCGGCGGGTATGGTCGCCGGGGATTGAGTGCCGCTGGCCGCCTGCTCCTTGGTCACCTGTTGCCCGGACAGACCGGCGTCCAGCAACACCGGCGCCGGCTGGTTCAGCAGCGCCACACGCGCCGCCTCGTCCCACAACGGCACGTCACCGGCGCCGCAGTCCGGCCCGCCCGCCACCCCGCGATAGGGATCGATGACGCTCCCGTCCTTGGTCACCGACAGGTGTACGTGAACGAACTCGGTGGCGCCGGACAGACCGACCGCGCCAAGCGCCTGGCCGCGCTCGATCATGTCGCCCTGCCGCACCCGGATGCTGCCGCGTTTCATGTGGCAATACTGGGTGGCCCAGCCGCTGCCATGGTCGATCCGCACGCCGTTGCCGCATTCCTTGCCCTTGACCGCCGCGAAGCCGGTGGTGCGGGCGTTGACGTCGGCCATGCCGTCCCGCGTGCCGACCACCCGGCCCGGAGCCGTGGCCAGCACCGGCACGTCATCGGCCAGCCGCCCATCGTTGGCCAGCGCGATGTCGGTGCCCTTGTGCCCGTCATAGGTCATGGCGAGACAGCGGTAGTCCCGCCGCCCCTTGGTCGGATCGAGATCGACATGGTTGATCGCCCAGCAGTCGGTGCCGGGCGTGCATTGGATCGGCAAGGACAGCGGCAAGGGCGGCTCTTCGGCCCATGCCGGCAGCATCGCGGGCAACGCGGCCACGCAAACCACCGCCGCCGTGAGGTTACGCATCCCGCGCCGCCGGCTCATCGGCTCACCGCACCAGATGGCGCAGGTACTCGCCATAGCCCGACTTGGCCAACGGTTCCGCCAGCCGTAGCAGTTGTTCGTCGTCGATGTAGCCCATGTGGTGGGCGATCTCCTCGACGCAGGCGATCTTCAGACCCTGGCGCGCCTCGATGGTGCGGACGTATTCCGAGGCCTGCAACAGGCTGTCATGAGTGCCGGTGTCGAGCCAGGCAAAGCCGCGCCCCAGCTT
>JABMNR010000237.1 GCA_013203465.1 Alphaproteobacteria bacterium | reverse complement strand
CCGAACAGCCGCCCGTCTGCGTCGTAGGCGACGTAGTCGCCGAGCGTCGATCCGTGCCCGAGATTCCCGCGCGCGAGCAGGAGAGTCTCGGGATCAAATTTCGCCAAGTTCCCGTCGATCCCGCTGAACGTCACGAGCCCTGACGCGCCCGTGCCATGCGGGAAGCAGACCCAGCAGGCTAGCGAAAAAATGGCGCAGCGCATGGCATTCACGCGGCCATCCTAGCACCAACCGCCGGCGATTTCGAACGAAACCCGAGGCCTAGGCGGTGACCGCGGCGCGGGCGTCTTCGGCTCCGGACTTCTCTAGGAAATAGTTGTAGTCGCCGTAGTAGGGGCGCGCCTCGCCGCCGGTGACGTGGAGGACTTTTTTCGCGATCTTGCGGATGAAGTGCACGTCGTGGGAGATGAAGACGAGCGTGCCCTCGTAGCGGTCGAGCGCCAGGATGAGCGCCTCGATGCTCATGATGTCGAGGTGCGTCGTCGGCTCGTCCATGAGCAGCAGGTTGGGCGGGTCGACGAGGAATTTGACGAGGTTGAGGCGGCTCTTCTCGCCGCCGGAGAGGATGCCGGTCTTCTTGTAGACGTCGTCTTTGCGGAACAGGAACGAGCCGAGCACGGCGCGCGCCTCGTCCTCCTTGATCTCGGCGTGGGCGGCGCTTTCCATGGTCTCCTCGAGCACGGTCTTCTCCGGGTCGAGGGTGTCGCTGCGGTGCTGGCTGAAGTAACCGATCTTCGGGTTGTGGCCGACGATGCGCTCGCCCGCCTGCGGTTCGAGCACCCCGGCGAGGATCTTCAGCAGCGTCGATTTGCCGGCGCCGTTGGGGCCGACGAGCACGGTGCGCTCCTCGCGCTCGATGGTCAGGTCGAGACCCTTGTAGATCTGCAGGTCGCCGTATGCGAAGTCGATCTTATCTAGCACGATGGCGCGCTGGCCGCCGCGCGTCGGCTGCGGGAAGTTGAAGCGGACCGGCTTGCGCGGCGCGCGCGGTTTCTCGAGCACGTCGATCTTCTCGATGAGCTTCTCCTTGCTCGCCACCTGGGCGGCCTTCGACGAGACCGAGCGGAACTTGTTGCAGAAGTTGCGCAGGTCTTTGATCTCCTTCTGCTGGTTCTTGTAGGCGGCGAAGAGCTGCTCGTAGCGCTCGAAGCGCTGTTTCACGAAGCCGCTGTAGTGGGTCTTGTATTCGACGAGCTTGGTCTCGCTGATGTCGTAGGTCTTCTGCGCGATGGCGTCCATGAACTCGCGGTCGTGCGAGATCATCAGGACGGCACCCTTGAAGTTCTGCAGGTAGCTCTGGAACCACAGCAGCGACTCCAGGTCGAGGTGGTTGGTCGGCTCGTCGAGCATCAGCAGGTCGGGCTCCAT
>JABMNR010000205.1 GCA_013203465.1 Alphaproteobacteria bacterium | reverse complement strand
TGTTACCGGACAGCGACCTCAACGCTGCGCGTCTACCAATTCCGCCACGACCGCACTATCTTCGCCGCGAAGCACCCGAAACCGACGGCATCGGGCAGGCGTGAGGGAGTAGCAAAACCCTCCTCTCCAAGCAAGAGCCGTCACACGCGACCGAGGCGCTGGAAACCGCGATGTCGACCACCTTGCCGCAACCAATCGACCCAGCACAGCCCAGCGCCGTGGAATGGCGGATCCAGGAGGGGCTCGTCGACTACGCCACCGCCGTCACCACCATGGAGGCGCGGGCCGAGGCGATCCGCGCCGGTACCGCGCCGGAGATGGTCTGGCTGCTGGAACACCCGCCGCTCTACACCGCCGGCACCAGCGCCGACCCGGCCGATCTGCTCGACCCCGATCGGTTTCCGGTGCACCGCACCGGGCGCGGCGGCGAGTACACCTATCATGGCCCCGGCCAACGGGTGGCCTATGTCCTGCTCGATCTGAAGCGCCGGCGCGAGGATGTGCGGGCCTATGTCACCGCCCTGGAAGAATGGCTGATCCGGGCACTCGACCAACTCGGCGTAACGGGGGAGCGGCGGCAGGGCCGGGTCGGCATCTGGGTGCGCCGGACCGACCGCAACGAGCCCGGTCGCGAGGACAAGATCGCCGCCATCGGGGTGCGGGTGCGCCGCTGGGTGACGTTCCACGGCGTCTCCCTGAACGTCGAGCCGGAGCTGGAGCACTTCACCGGTATCGTGCCCTGCGGCATCGCCCAGCATGGGGTGACCAGTCTGGTCGACCTCGGTCATCCGGTCACGCTGGCCGACGCCGATATGGCCCTGCGCGGCGCGTTCGAGGTGGTGTTCGGCCCTGGTGCGCCAATGGGGCCACGTCCCTAAGATTGCTGGAGATTGCTGGATCTCGGATGGCTTCGCCTCCGGGAATGCGATAAAGGAGGAGCTCAATGGTTCTTCGCATCCCCGACCAGAGAGCCGGGGTCCAGCCACAGCCTCACGCCCGGCTGGCCAGCGCGGCGGCCATCAACTCCACCGCCTTGCGGGCCTCGCGCTCCAGCCGTTGGACGTCTTGCGCCAGATCGCGGGCGGTGATCGCGGGCAGCGGTGAGTCGTTGTGGACATAGGCGTTGCGGCGGTCGCGCAGCCAGACGTAATCGCGGCCGAACCGCACGGTGTTCAGGTCGAGCCCGTCGCCGACCGCCCGCTCGACCCGCTCGGCCACGGCGCTGTCGATCGCGGTCTGGGCCAGCACCACCACCGCCACCCAGGCGCCGGCCGCGAACACCCGGCGCAGCTCCGTCAGGATGGCCTCGGTTTGGGGGTCGACCGGTACCGGCGTATCACCGCCGGCACGGCGCAGCCGCTCGTCGAACCAGCGCACCCGGTCGCTCCAGGTACGGAGGGATGGGGGATCGGCCAGGGTCATCGGAGGTCTCCGCGCTGGCCCTCATGGCCGGCCATGCCGTCACGATCGACATCAGGATACCGGCTCCATCCGAGAACGGCCACGGCGATGATTGCCTTAAAGAGTGTTCTTATGGTGGAAGCCGGTCTCTCCGGCCTCGTGCGGCTCGGCCAGCTCCTGGATCACCGCGTCGACCCGTGCGAAGGATGGGCCATCGCGGCACACCGCCGCCAGTTCGTTGACCGCCGCCTCCGACCCACGCGCCACGATCTCCACGGCGCCATCGGCCCGGTTGCGCACCCAGCCGGCCAGCGTGAGCCGGTTGGCCTCGCGCACGCACCACGCCCGGAAGCCGACCCCCTGCACCCGGCCGGAGACGATCAGCCGACGAGCGGTGTCATGCGCGCTCATTGGCCGAGGGTCACTCGAACTCGACGATGGTCTGATCGACCGCCAAACTGGCACCGGCACTGGCGTGAATCTTGACCACCGTGCCGTCGCGTTCGGCCCGCAGCACGTTCTCCATCTTCATCGCCTCGACCACGCAGACCTCCTGCCCGACCTTGACCAGCTCGCCCTCGGTCACCGCCAACGACACCAGCAATCCCGGCATCGGCGAGACCAGCAGCTTGGAGGTATCGGCCGCTTCCTTCGGCGGCATCTTGTCCAGCGCCTCGGCCACGCGGGGCGGCACCACGAGGGCCTTCAGCTCGGCACCGCCATAGCTCAGCCGGTAGTTGATGCCGTCGCGGTCGATCTGAGCCGGAAACGGCAACCCGTTCACCGTGCCGTCGAACACCGCGATGGTGGCGTCGAACGCGCCACGCAGGGCGAACAGGCGGCCGCCCACGGTCGCGTCGTAACCGTCCTCCACCGCGCGGATTTCCACCCGCGTGTTCTCGCGTCCCTCCCGCACCGTCCACACGGTGGCGATCTCAACCCGGCCATGGCGGACGATCTGGCCGCTGATCCGTCCGTTGCGCTCGGCGTTGGCACGCTCGAACGCCACCGCCAGCGCCTTCAACGCCCCGGCATCAAGCGGATCGAGCACGGCACCGGTGAAGCCGTCGGCGAACTCCTCGGCGATGAAATTGGTGGAGAGGTCGCCGTCGCGGAACCGCTTCATGGCGATGGTCGCCGCCAGGAACGGGATGTTGTGGCCGACACCGCGAATGCGGTAGCGGTTGAGCGCGTCGCCCAACCGGTCGGCCGCCTGATCGCGGGTTGCGCCATAGGCCACCAGCTTGGCGATCATCGGGTCGTAGAACATGGAAATCTCCGAGCCTTCGTCGACCCCGTCGTCGACCCGGATGCCCTCGACGTCCGCCGGCGGCTCGTAGCGGGTGAGCCGGCCGATCGACGGCAGGAAGCCGCGATACGGGTCCTCGGCATAGACCCGGGCCTCGATCGCCCAACCGGTCAGGGTCACCTCATCCTGGGTCAGCGGCAGCTCTTCGCCGGCCGCCACCCGGATCATCTGCTCGACCAGATCAAGCCCGGTGATCAGCTCGGTCACCGGGTGCTCGACCTGCAGGCGGGTGTTCATTTCCAGAAAGTA
>JABMNR010000215.1 GCA_013203465.1 Alphaproteobacteria bacterium | reverse complement strand
CATGGGTTCTGATCAATGCCCGTTGGTATAACTCAAAAACGGGGATAATTCAGGGGAGCAGGTCAACCGGAACTTGCCACTCTGTTGGAGGTTTTCCTGACCGGCGACAGGGTTTTTTACGATATTGGTTCCAACTGGGGTTATTTTTCACTGTACGCAGCAACCCTTCCTAATTACAGCGGGCCAATTCATGCTTTTGAGCCTATTGAAGAAACCTTTTGCGATTTAAACAACTGGGTTGGCCAAACGGGTCAGGTAAAACGCATTTCATGCCATAAAACGGCCCTATCTGATCGTGATGGAACGTCTCATATGGGGGTAGTTTCAAGTGATAGTGGATTGGCAAGCCTTGCACGGAGCTAGGATATCAACGGCGAAAGTGAAGAGGTCCAAACTTTTTGTTTAGATAACCTTAAATACCCAAAACCAGATTTTATCAAGCTGGATGTCGAGGGCCATGAGTTTGAGGTTATCCAGGGGGCGTTGAACACCTTAAAGACCAAAAAGCCGATGATAATGTTTGAGAACTGGCTATCCAGGGAAGATCCTGAAAACACCCTATTGCCGATAAAGGCGCTACTGAAATGTGGTTATAAACTGTTTGTTCCTATGTGGTGGATTGGCGCGCCGTCCAATCAGCTGTTTTGGCCTAAACCCCATCAGGCCTTCCCAAAAGGGCCACGGCAAATGGCTTATGTTTCCTATGAGCCGGAAACAAGGTTCTCTCTTCGCGACCAGATTAATTTTTTCTGTTGTCACGAAGACAGGCTTGGCGAAGTTGGGGGTGTATTCGATGTATTGGATCAACCATCGCCTTTACCCTGATTAAAAGCCGCCCCGTGTGGTTCTGCAAATCAAATAAGGCCGCCCAGGCGCCCGGCTATCGTCTCGCGTAAAGTCGGGCGGTGATAAGTGAAGGTAAGGTCAGTTGCCCCTGCGGGAACCACCACACCCATTTGCATGCCATTAACCGGTATTGGTTTTAAAATGTGATCTCCGGCCTTCGCATTCCAGAAAGGGGTATAGGGGATATTTAACACGACGAGACCTTGAGAGTCTGTAGCGTCTAGTTTTGCTTCGACGCCATCTCTGACCAAGCGGAAAGAACGGACCCTTTTCGGGACAAACGTTTGGATATCGAAGTTGACATTTACCGCTGATTTAGCGTCGATGATAACACCGCCCTGGGCACCGATTTTTCGTAGCCGGGCGTAGTCGAACGGATCGCCCGTCTCCACCGACGTAGCACCGTACAACCGTGGCCTAGCGGGCGGCAGGGCGTAGATGTAGGCCTTTTTGGGACGAACAGCTAATTCAAAATATATGGGAAGACGTTTCAGCAAAGGATCGCTTCGGCGCGGCGGCACGAAGGATGACTCTGGCCCATCTACGAGCCGCAGTTCACCACCATGTAACGGCAAAGTTGAAATTATGAATTCGACATTAAGTAGGCGCAAAAGATCAATGTCGGCATGCTTTGAAATATCGTAAGAAGCGCAGCATTTAAGATCGAGGGAATTCGTCTCAATAGTGACAAAGCCCGATGACATGTCCAAAGGATGCTTTAGAATGCCATCACGCCAAAATTTCGCCACGGATCCTAACACGAGATTGTATTGGCCATCCAACGTATCAAGCCCCAACACAGGCATGATCTGGAGCGGGAGCCGGTATGGGAAAGTAACGACACGAAATGGATGGTCCTGGGGCTGCCAATCGCGCTTTACAAGATTTTCTGTCTTCAAAACGGTGAGGCCGCCCTGGCTGAGCCAATTGGATAAATTCGCCGTCTTATTACGAGCGACATTGCCCGCCGCCATCCCGATGACCAGCGCCAGTCCGACCGTGCTCCAACTCGCAGATGGGAACATTCTGCTTTTGAGCAACTGACTCGGTAGCGCGGCCAGGGCGTAGGCGACAATTAAACAAACGACTGTCGGAACGCCATAACCGGAGTTCTTGAAATTGATCCCATGAAGAGCGCCTAATCCTATCGTTCTCCACGGCAACTCGTTAAGCAACAGCCCCGTGAGCATACATGTAACCAATGCTACGGCTAACGCTTGCCACGGTTGCTTGCGCCACTTTAGCACCGCAAGCCCTCCTGCAGCCGGAATCAACCAATAGATCCAAATGTCAATGACTCGGGTGAATTTTTCCAAAAACTCAGCTACTGTCTGTGAAGTGTGGTTGTATTCAACCCCCCTGAAGCTCCACGCCGACAGCTGCACTTTCGCGAATAAAGATTCGTGCCAGTTAAGCAATAAAATAAATAAAAACAAAAATAAAGCCGACAAAATACGGAAGCGGTACTTTCGATCGGATAGGAGGATCAAAACGAAAGTTGTCATTAGTAGCGTCATATTACTATGTGTGATGGAGGAGCTCATGGCGACAAGCCCGCCGAGGGCGGCGATTCCCGTCCAGTACCAGCGTCGCCCGGCCCTAAACACAATTAGATAGACCGCCATCGACGTTGCAGCAAATCCAACGCCATGATTCCAATCGGCAATAGTCATATAGTTATGGCCAAAGACGGATAACGCGGCAACGGCGGCCGACTGAGGGCGCGCGCATTTTGCAACTCGCCTCGCCAACAAATACATCCCGAGAAAAGAGATCCCATAAACACTCATTTTATGGACAAATTGAGCGGCACCCAGAGGCAAATGCGCAACGATGAAACGCTCAAAAGAAAAATACTGACCGGAATGAAGAAACATCGCGGCCCAATCATTGCCACCGGAAAAACCGTGTGCGAATTGACCGCCGTCGTGCCAGAGCGCTTCAAACAAAAAGACCGGCAACGAATGTTCCAATTCGACACTGGAATTCAGGTAGGACAAGTCGCCAACAATCCAATACTCCAGTGTGGCAAACAACAGAAATGCCCACGCGACTATTTGGTACGTCTTACTATCTAGTGTCAGCGGTTCCGACTTTCGGGCGACAAACAGCGCGGTCACCGCACATACGGCAAGATAAATGAAAGCTAGCGTAAAATAATACATCGAAAACCCTATTGACACTTCATGCGACCTATTAAAGACAGAGTGGTCATGTCCCCACGCGCGGCGTAAGCGCGACATTACGTTTACGATCTTCGCCGACTGATAATTGCCCGTTTATTGCGCAGCAATTGCTATTTAGTCAAGTCTAATTCGGATCGTATAGCGTTGCGCCGCTAGATCTGGACAAAAAAACCCATATAAAGTCTAGGCTGGCGCAATAAAAATTTCCTCATCAGGTCGCATGGCTGCATACAATACGATTCTGTTGCAAAACTCGATTATCTGCTGATTTTCGATGTCCCTTTTTCTATGAGCGGACTTTTTCTCTCCCGCTTTCGGCTGATGCCGATGCGGGGGTTTCTTTTTCGGCTTATTGTTTCGGTATTTCACATGGCTTTCAGCCTGTCGCAGGGATTGGCGTCGGTCTGCTCACGTATCGCGCCAGTTTTCGAAGGTTCTGTGCGGTTGCGGTGAGCAGCACCTCGTCACGAGCGCCGCTCAACCCTCGCAGCCTGAGCCGATCCAATCTGAATATATTTTTCAT
>JABMNR010000204.1 GCA_013203465.1 Alphaproteobacteria bacterium | reverse complement strand
TTCAAGCCGCCACGCAAGGCCGCCAGCAGTTTCTCCTTCAACCCGCCAATCGGCAGCACCCGGCCTCGAAGGGTGATCTCGCCGGTCATCGCCACGTCCCGGCGCACCGGAATCCCGGTTGAGTACAAAGAGAGAACTTCCAAGGCCGCGAAGATCACACCGGCACCGCGGTTTTGTTCCGCGCGTCAGCCCCGCGCATCCACGAGCGCACGAATGACGTCATGCGGCAGCGCCGGAACGAAATTCCCATCGCGTCCTTCCATGCCGTCATTGGCAACCAGGCTGTTAAGAATGGCTTCTTCCGTTGACCGCACCGTGGCCTCAAAGAAACCGTCGAGGTGTTCATCCGGGATGAGGTCGGCGTTTACAATGACAGGGGCCTCGGTTTTCAATACTTCGGCGTTGGCGGTCGAAAACGCGATAAAGATATCGCCCGATCCGTGTCTGGCGATACCGCCAACCCGTCCCATGCCCAAGGCGGCGCGCCGGGCGATCCTCTTTAGCTGATGCGGCAGCAGGGGCGCGTCTGTTGCGATAACGCCGATGATCGAACTCAGCTCCGGATCGGGGGTATGGCGGATCATCCGTGGTTCACGCAGTTCCGTTCCGACGCGATGACCAAGAATGGTCAAATCCGCTCTGCCGCCAAAATTCGCCTGAACGAAGGCACCGACGGTAAACCAGGAGCCGTCGAAGTCGACCCGCCGCGAAGCGGTGCCCGAACCCGCCTTGAAACCGAAGCATTTCATGCCCGTTCCGCCGCCCACGCTTCCTTCCTCTATCGGCCCCGACGTAGCGCTCTGAATCGCCTGAAACACATGCTCTTCGGTGACGTGAAACCCGTTGATGTCATTTAAGAACCCATCGTAGGTTTCGGCGGCGACGGGCAAGGCGAAGCTCTCCCGGAACGTCTCGGCAAACCTGCGGACCGCCCATCGGATCGTGGCGTCCCGGGTCGTTCCGCACGAGTGTGTGTTGGTGATCGTCATGGGCAGAGCGAATTTGCCGACTTCCTCCACATAGTGCGAGCCAGTCAACTCTCCATTCCCATTAAGGCTGAAGCACCCGGCGAACACCGGGCAACAGAGATCACCGATTGGTCTTGGTAACAACGCTGTTACCCCGGTTCGGACGGGTCCGCTTCCAACCTTAAGGGCGCCATGACCCGCAATGATTGTCGCGTATCCGACGGATACGCCTTCGACGTCTGTTATGCTGTTATTGACACCGGTCTTTCCTTCAAACGTCAAACCTAATCCGGCGGCGCGAAGCTTTCCTGACGGCGTAAAAAGCGTTGCGTCGTGCATGTCTCCTCCATTCGACGTCAAACACCCGCGCGGAAGAGCTTCACCGAACCGTCCGCGCATGGCAAACCGCGACCGTCCGGTCGTGCCTCACCTCACCCCATCAACACCGCGCCCGCCCCGTGCAGCGTCACCGCCAACGCCGCGCCGAGCGCCGCCGCCAGGGCACGGGACGGCGGCGTTGGCTGGGATCGGGCGAGCCACCGGGCGATCGGCCCGGCCAGGGTCACGGCCCAGAACACCGCCCCGCGCACCCGCTCGCCCAACGGCCCATCCCGCCAGACCGCGAACAGCTCGACGATGCCCTGCCCGCCGGGCCAGGCGATCACCCCTTGCGCCGGCAGACCGGGGATGACCAGCCGGTAGTAGCCGTAGAACAGCTGCGCGCTCAAGGTGATGGCGGCGAGGGCCAGGGCCGCGCCGGCCAGAAGATCGAGCAGCGGCGCGCAGGGCCACCGGGCCAGCCACCGGGACTTGAGCGCGCCAACCCACAGCAGCGCCAGCAGCAACACCGTCGACAATGCCAACAACCCCAGCCGCGCGCCAAGGCTCAGCGTGCCGAAGCCACCCGGATCGGCGCGGCCGAGCAGGGTGTGCCCAACCGCCGGGGTCGCCAGGATCAGCAACGCCGTCAACGCGAGGCCGACGCGAAATCCGCGCGGCTCCGTCACGCCCGGTCCTATCCCATTGCTAAGTCGGAACGCCCAGGGCAGCAGCACGCTGGCCACCACGGCCGTCAGCAGCACCGACAACAGCGCCGGCATCAACGCCGCGCCCATGGCTCAGCGCTCGTTGGTCGGTGGGGACGGTGGCGGTGAATGCGGCGGTGAATGCGGCGGCGGGGCCCGGTCGACGGCGGTGGACGGCGGGCTTGGCGGCAGGGTGCCGGCTTTCTTCAGCCGCGATTCGCGGATGCCGATATAGGTGGCGCTGGCGAAGATCATCGCACCGCCCGTCCACGTCCACACGTCGGGAACCTCATCGAACACCGCGAAGCCGATCGCCGATGCCCACAGCAGCTTGGTGAAGTCGACCGGCAGCACCGCCGAGGCGTCGGCCAGCTTGAACGACTGGTTCATCGCGGTCTGGGCGATGGTGCCGATACCGCCGATCGCCGCCAGCCAGATCAGCTGTTCGGCGTTCGGCCAGGTCCAGAACGGCCACGCCGCCACCAAGGACACCGGGGCCAGGAAGATCGAGGCATAGGCGGTGATGGTCACGCTCGATTCGGTCCGGGTCAGCATCTTGATGATCATCAGCGCCACCGACCACACCACCGCCGAGGCGACGATCAGCAACGGTCCCAGGCCGATCTCGATGATGCCGGGGCGCAGGATCACCAAGGCGCCGAGGAAGCCGATGGCGATCGCCGTCCAACGCCGCAGCCGCACCACCTCGCCCAGGAACAGCATCGCCAGGACGGTGGCGAACAGCGGCGCGGTGAAGCCCAGGGCGGCGACGGTGGCCAGCGGGGTGATCACCAGCCCGTAGAAGAACATCAGCATGGCGATGGCATTGAGCACGCCGCGGGCGCCGAACAGCTTGATCTTGGTGGTTCGAAGCGGCGCCCAGCCCTGCCGCATGAACACCGGCGCCAAGACCACGAACCCGAAAAAAACGCGGAAGAACGCGATCTCGAACGGGTGCATGTCGCCGGCGACGTGGCGGATGCCGGCGTGCATGATGCTGAAAGACGCGGCGGCGATCGCCATCAGCAGCGCCCCGGCGAGAGGGGCGGAAAGGCGGCTGCGCGCGGGGGGGATGGCGTTATCGGTCACCGCCGGACCCTACCCGCCCGGGCCGCTGGTGAAAAGCAGCCGGCTGGCATGTCAGTCGTGCCGCCCGCGCGTAGTCATCAAGACCTAGTCGCGGGCTCGGTCGGCGCGGCCCGCCGTTGGGGTGGCGTCGCCAGCAACATACTCCGGCACCAGACGGCCGAGCACGGCGCGGGTCTGCTCGGTATGGCGGGCGCGGGCGGCGGCTTCCAGCTCGTCCAGGCCACGCGCCAGCAACGCCAGATCGGCGGTGCGCGGGGTGGCGCGGCGGATCGCCGGAATCGCGGTCGCCTCCAACGCTTCACCACCGTGGAACAGCTCCTCATAGAGCTTCTCGCCGGGGCGCAGGCCGGTGAATTCGATGGCGATGTCCGTGTCCGGCTCCAACCCGGCCAGGCGGATCATCTGCCGGGCCAGATCGGCGATCTTCACCGGCTCGCCCATATCGAGCACGGTGATCCCGCCCCGGTTCGAGGTCACGGTTTCCAGGG
>JABMNR010000004.1 GCA_013203465.1 Alphaproteobacteria bacterium | reverse complement strand
TCAGGCTCTCTTGACTATTTTGTATTGCTCGACGGACCGCCTCAGTCGTTGTGGCGCTTCCGTGTAGAACTTGGCCCATAGTGCATCCTTCCATTCAGGAGAAAACAATGCACCATCAAAACCTGGGATCAAACATCTAGCGAGCACGGACCGCCCGATCGCGGTTCGGACTATTCTGCCGCCTCCAGCTTGCCCCGGGTGTGCTTCGTCTCCATCTCGAGCTCCAGGAGCTCTTCCAGCATGATCGTGACCTTCTGGTCGTTCGGCGTCCCGAGCGAGCAGAGTTGCGGCGGCTCTGCGCTCTCAAAGAGTCTCGGCTATGCTGGTACGCCGGACCATCGGCTTCTCGCCTTCCTCGGTGAGCCAGATATACATCAAGGCCATCTCCGGGAAGTTCTCGAAAAAGGCCGTGTTCTCCCGAGCCTGGCGCAACCTCTGCTCAGCCTCCGCCGGCCGCCCCGCCCTGCGAAGCATTCGTGCCCAATAGACGAACACTTCCGATGACTGCGGATGCAGAGTGGCGGCCTTCTGGAAGCTGGTTTCCGCTGTCTGGTATTGCTCCATTTCGGTCTCAGCCACACCTTTGATGATGTAGCCGGTGGCCAGCAGGATCGGGTCCGAGGTCATCGGCCAGTAACTCGGGTAGATGACTTTCTCGACGGTCTCGATTGCCTTTTGATATCGATCCTCGTGTACCTCCAGGAAGGCCAGATTGAGGTAGCCGACCGGCTGTTTCGGGTTCGATCCTATCGCCGCCTCGAAGTCGGCGCGCGCCACCGCGGTGTTGTTCGCGAGCAGCGCCAGGATACCGCGCATATTCTCCAAGAGCGCCCGTGAGGCGTGGACCAGCGTCTCCGGTTGGATGGCGATCTCCTTCTCAAGCAACGCGCTGGTCGGCGCCAGATCCTCGCCCGACGCGGCGTGCTTGTTCAGGTCGTACAGCAAGGCCAGATAAGGATCGAGTTGCAGCACCGCTCGGAAGGCGGCGTCGCGGATCAGATGGTCGAAATCGTCGTCCGCGGAGTGCGCTTTGATCTGGATGTCGAAGTAGCCGGAATTCGGATCGTAGCCCGTGAGGACCAGCTTCAGGGTCATCTCGTCGCCGATCACATACTCGGCGACCCGCCCATCCGGCGCGTTCTCAACGATCTGGACGCGTTGCTTCTCGTCTTCGATGATTAAGCTGGTGGTCATCTTCGGCGGAATGACGCCCAAGAGGCTCTGAATCGCCTCAAGCGCGGGCTCCATATTGGCGAACTGCGCGAATGCCGTGGAGATTGGCTTGGTCTTGCTCGACTGGATCAACGGCGCCGCGATGAGCGATGGCGTTTTGGTGATCTTCTTGACCTCCGATATGAAGATATCGTTGACCACCGACGCCTCGTAGCTCTCCTCTGCCACCGCTGTGGCGACGGTGGTGTCAAGGTACATCGTATCGGCGTTGACGTAGGTATCCGTCACCACCAGACCGAATGCCGCAAGCAGGGCGTAGATCGCCATCAAAGTCGTCGGAACCACAGGCCACCCCCCGATCTTTCATCGAGGCTGGAACCGGCCACCCTGTCAATTCTAGTGGCAAGCAGCCTCTAGTAAAGTGAACAACATACGACAGATCGGGAAGTTCTGCACGCCCGACAGGCCGCCGATCTCGGCGGTGTAGATCGGAACCGTCATGACAGGGCGAACGGCGGTTTCCGGACGGGGAGACGTTCAGCGGTGGGGCGGCAACGCCCACGCCGTTGCGCGGCCGGGTGGGCCGGGTCCATACTCCGGCTTCCATTTTCCACGACCCTGGGAGAGCGCCATGTCGACCGCCTATGCCGATCTTGTGCAGGCCATGCAGCTTTATTTCGACGGCTTCCATCACGGTGACGTCGAGGCCTTGAAGCGCGTGTTTCATCCGGACTGCCACCTGATGTCGAGCGCCACCGGCGAGTTCGTGAACGACGGCATGGCGGCGGTCTATGGCCGCGTCGCCGGGCGGGCGAAGCCGTCGGAGGCCGGACAGCCGCGATACGACCACATCCTGTCGATCGATCTGGCGGGACCGGAGACCGCGTTGGTGAAGTGCCAGATCGCGATCGAGCCGAAGCTGTTCACGGACTATCTGAATTTCGCCAGGATCAATGGCGAGTGGCGCATCGTCTCCAAGGTCTTCACCTATGTGCTGATCGAGGACGCCGCCAAGGCCCATCCGCACCCGGCTGCCCAGGCCGCCGAGTAGGGGATGACGGTCGCCGAGGTCGAGGATCGTACGCTCAAGGTCGAGGTCTGGCGCGGCCGCGAGCAGGGTCGGCACCAGACCTTTCGCGTGCCGCAGCGTGCCAACCAAACCGTGCTGGACGTGGTGACCTGGATACAACGTCACGCGGAACCGGCGCTAGCCTATCGTTTCGCCTGCCGGGTCGGGGTGTGTGGGTCGTGCGCGATGACGGTTAATGGCCGGCCGCGCTGGACCTGCCGCACCCATGTCGCCAAGGTCGCGGGCGACACCGGCACGCTTCGGATCGAGCCGCTGGCCAATCTGCCGCGCATCAAGGACCTCGCCGTCGACATGACGGCGTTCTTCGAGAAATGGCAAAAGGCACAGGGACGCTTCACCGGCACCCGGACCCGGCACGATCCGCTCTCGACGGTCAGCCCCGAGAGCAAGGGCCGCAAGGCCGCCGATGCCGGGATCGAATGCATCAACTGCGCCGTCTGCTACGCGGCCTGCGACGTGGTGCGCTGGAACCCGGACTATCTGGGACCGGCGGCGCTGAACCGGGCCTGGACCCTGGTCAACGACGAGCGGGACGGTGACCGCGCCGGTGTCCTGAGGGCGGCGTCCGAGGGCGGCGGCTGTCATGCCTGCCATACCCATGGCAGCTGCGTCGAGCACTGTCCTGTCGGCATCAACCCGACCGCCGGCATCGCCGGGCTGAAGCGCCTGACATTGGTAAGCTTGCTCGGCGGAGGTGCGGCGTGATCGAGGGTCGGCTGTTCGCGCTGCAGCGGCTGTCAGCGTTGGTCCTGGCGCCGCTGGTGGTCGCCCATCTGGTGCTGATCCTGCTCGCCGTGGAAGGCGGGCTGAGTGCCGCCGAAATCCTCGACCGGACCCGGGGCAGTGTCGGCTGGGGCGTGTTCTACGGCGTGTTCGTGCTGGCGGCGGCGGTGCACGCCCCGATCGGCCTGCGCAACGTGGTACGGGAGCATACCGGCTGGCGCGGCCGCTCGCTTGAGGGAGCGATGGCCGTGCTGGGGCTCGTGCTGGCCTTGATCGGCGGGCGGGCGGTCTACGCCGTGGTGGCGCTCCCATGATCCGGCCATCGCGCCAGCACCTGGGTTTCTGGGCGTTCGTGGCGCACCGGGTGTCCGGCGTGGCGCTGGCGTTGTTCCTGCCGCTGCATTTTCTCGCCCTGGGGCTGGCGTTGGAGGGGGCGGCGGCGCTGGATACCTTCCTGGCGGTGGCCGACAATCCGCTGTTCAAGGTTGCCGAGTGGGGGCTGGTGGTGCTGCTGACCGTGCATCTGGCCATGGGTGCACGGGTGATGGTTCTCGAATTGCTGCCCTGGCGCGACGCCCGCAAGGGGTTGATCGGGGTGGGCGCGGTGACGGCACTCGCCGTGGGCACCGTGTTCCTGTTGCGGGCGGGGTAGGGCGATGCCGGCAATCGACACTCTCGACACCGACATTCTGATCCTCGGCGCCGGCGGCGCCGGGCTGTTCGCCGCGCTGCACGCGTTGCAAGCCAATCCGACCCTCGACGTGACGGTCGCCTGCAAGGGGTTGTTGGGCAAGAGCGGCTGCACCCGCATGGTGCAAGGCGGCTACAACGTGGCGCTGGACCCGGCCGACAGCCTGGAACGCCATTTCATGGACACTATCGTCGGCGGCAAGTGGCTGCCGCGCCAGGACTTGGCGTGGCGTCTGGTCGAGGGCGCGGTCGAGCGTATTCGCGAACTGGAAAACGAGCTGGGCTGCTATTTCGACCGCAACCCGGACGGCAGCCTGCACCAGAAGGCGTTCGCCGGGCAGTCGTTCGACCGGACCGTGCACAAGGGTGATCTGACCGGCATCGAGATCATCAACCGGCTGATGGAACAGGTCTGGGCGCATCCGGTTCGCCGGTTGGAGGAACATCGGGCGATCGAGCTGATCCCGGCCGCCGACGGCTCGGGCCTATCGGGCGTGCTGCTGATCGACATGCGCGACGGCGGCTATCGCTTCGTGCGGGCCAAGGCGACGCTGCTGGCCTCCGGTGGCGGGCCGACCATGTATCTCTACCACACCCCCTCGGGTGACAAGACGTGCGACGGCATGGCGATGGCGCTGCGGGCCGGGTTGGCGCTGCGCGACATGGAAATGGTGCAGTTCCACCCCACCGGCCTGCTGGCCGGTCCCGACACCCGGATGACCGGCACGGTGCTGGAGGAGGGGTTGCGCGGCGCCGGTGGCTGGTTGTTGAACGGCTCGGGCGAGCGGTTCATGGCGGACTACGATCCGGCTGGCGAGCGCGCGACCCGCGACGTGGTCAGCCGCGCGATCTATTCAGAGATGCGCGCCGGCCGCACCACGCCGATGGGCGGGGTTTGGATCGAGATGCGCCATCTCGGCCCCGCGAGCGTAGCCAAGCGCTTTCCCGGCATGGTCACCCGGTGCGCCGACTGCGGCTTCGACCTCGCCGCCGGCCGGGTCGAGGTGGTGCCGACCGCCCATTACATGATGGGTGGGGTCGAGTTCGAGATCGACGGTACGACGGCGATACCCGGCTTGTTCGCGGCCGGGGAGGATTGCGGCGGCGTGCACGGCGCCAACCGCCTGGGCGGCAACGGGGTCGCCAACTCCACGGTGTTCGGCGGCATCGCCGGCGACAGCATGGCGGCGTTCGTCTCCAAGGACGGTGTGTCGCGCGACCCCGACCGCGCCGCGCTCGACGCCGGGGTGGCGCGGGCCGAGGTTCCGTTTGCCCTGACGCGCGGTGATCTTGGTGATCTGCGCGAGCGATTGTGGCATCTGATGTGGGATGAAGTCGGCATCTTGCGCACCGACGACGGCTTGCGGCGGGGTCTTGCCGGGCTCGACGCGCTAGAGGCCGAACTGCGCCGCACCGGCCTCGCCGATGGTGACCGCGCGTTTAATCTCACCTGGCACGACTGGTTGAATCTGGAAAGCCAGATCACCGTCTCCAAGGTGATTGCCCGCGCCGCCTTGGCGCGGGAGGACAGTCGGGGCGCCCATTTCCGCGAGGACTTCCCCGACACTGGCGATCTGGACGCCACCGCCTACACCCGGGTGACCGCCGTTGACGACGGGACGCCGAGCCTGGAGATGGTGCCGGTCGCCTTCACCATCGTGAAACCGGGCGAGAGCCTGATCGACGACGAAGCCGGGGCGCCGCCGACGGCCCATCCGCCACAGGCGGCGGAGTAGACCCGAGCGGCGGTTGCCCCGCATAAGTTCTACCGGTGTACAGGCGGTCTTTGCGTGCCGATCAACTGACCACGATCGCGGCTTGCCAGAAGGGCGCGATCTGCTGAAACGGAACCGGTTGCGCCATGAAGGGCCAACCTATCGGGTCGTTGATGTGAAGCACCGGATTTGGCCCGTAACAGCTCATACCCCGGACGACGACGACATGACCGGAATATGGTGAGGATTGCACGGCCATGATGATCGCGCGGCCGTTGGCCAATGTGTTGTAGACAACATCTGGCGGTGCCGACGGCGCGATCGACGTGAAGCTGCCGCCGAATTGGCCGATGAGCCACTGAATTTGCTGTAATTGGCCGGTGATGACGCATTGCGGATTGGCGAAGTTGCAGCAAAACCCCGGGGGTGCGCCATTGGCCATGGCGACAAGGGCGCATTGAGGGGGTGATCCGCCTTGTTTCCACGTGATGATCTGTTCCGCTACGGCAGCCCAGCACCAGACCTGTGTCTGTTGCTGGATGTTAGGAATGCCGAGATCTATTGGCGCGCATTGCGCCTTGGCAAACCTCGGGACAAGCAGAGTCGACAAGCCGCCGAGCACGAAATCGCGCCGCATGATCATGCTTCCCTCCCTTTATGCTTTCAGAGGGAAAGTATATCAGATTGCAATCATAGCAAGGAATACGTTTCGTCATCGACGTGCTGAGGAACCGTTAATTGGCAATCTCAGTTCTGCTGGACCTGGGCGGTGAACGGGGACATCCAACGGTCAGGCGCGCCGTCACTCCACGATCTTGAATATCTCGATGGAATAGACGTCGGCCGGCACCAGAATGAGATCGATCAACAGCTTGATGCTGACCGCGAGCACCAGCAGGGCGAGTAGGCCGCGAAGCTGTTCGCCGCGCAGCCGGGTGCCGAGGCGGGTGCCGATTTGCGCGCCGATCACCCCGCCGATCAACAGCAGTATCGTCAGCACGACATCGACGGTCTGGGTGTTGACCGCCTGCAGGAAGGTCACGTTGGTGGTGACGAAGATGATCTGGAACAGGGATGTTCCGACAACCACGCCGGTCGGCATGCCCAGCAGATACACCATCGCCGGTATCAGCACGAACCCGCCGCCGACCCCCATCATCGCGGTCAGCACGCCGATCGCGAACCCGACCGTCAACGGCAGGAAAACGCTGATGTAGAGCTTGGATTTGCGAAACCGCATCTTCAGCGGCAGGCCGTGCAGCCAGGTGTGCTGGTGCAATTTGCCGCGGGAGGGGATGGCAAACCGGGTGCGGCGCATCGCCCGCACGCTTTCCACCAGCATCAACCCGCCGATCGTGCCGAGCAGAACGACGTAGCTGAGCTTGATGGCGAGGTCGATCTGGCCGGCCGAGCTTAACGCGTTGAACAGCACGACCCCGAGGGAGGAGCCGCCCAGGCCGCCAAGCAGCAAGACCGTGCCCATCTTCAGGTCCACGTTGCCGCGCCGCCAATGGGCCAACGCTCCGGAGACCGAGGCGCCGATGATCTGGTTGGCGCTGGTGGCGACGGCGACCGCCGGCGGGATGCCGATGAAGATCAGCAGCGGCGTCAGCAGGAACCCGCCGCCGACCCCGAACAACCCCGACAACAGCCCGATTCCCCCGCCGAGGCCGAGGATGACGAGCAGGTTCACCGAAACCTCGGCGATTGGCAGATAGACGTGCATGACGGATCCAAGGGTGGCGCGCGGCAACGCTACGGGTTATGCGCCTTCACGTCGTGGGACTGTCAATGGGTATGGTCGGCGGGCATGGCGGGTACTTTCCCAGTTGGTGGCGACGCGCGCCTGGGTCCTTGATGTCGGGGCTGGATGCTGAGACGCTGGCCGCGAACGGCATGAAAGGGTCATCCGATGATCGCCGCGGACACGATCGAGGAAGCCGCCTATCGCATTATGACCAAGGCCGGGATTGAGATCCCGGACGATTATCTACACGGCATCCAGAAGATGGCGAACATCGAGGAGGGCGACCTCTCGGCGTTCGTGCTGAGGGCGATGCTGGAGAACTGGGAGGCGGCCAAGGCCGACCGGCGGCCGATGTGCGCCGATACCGGGGTGCCGCGCTACTATGTCAAATACGGCAACGAGGCGCGGGTCGAAGGCGGGCCGGTTGCACTTGAGACGCGGTTGCGCCGGGCGACCGCGCGGGCGACCCAAGACGTGCCCCTGCGTCCCAACCGGGTGCACCCGATCAGCCGCCGCGATAACGACAACAACGTCGGCATCAACGCGCCGGAAATCGAGTACAGCTTCGAGCCGGAGGCCGAGTGGATCGACATCACCACCGTGCACAAGGGTGGGCTGTTCGGCACCGACTACCGCATGTTGTTCCCCGGCGACGGGATCGATGGCATCAAGCGGTTCTACCTCGACACCCTGGTCGCCTTCGGCCGGCGCGGGCTGGCGTGCCAACCGGCGATTGTCGGCATCGGCCTGGGCGGGTCGAAGGACACCTGCATGGTGCTGGGCAAGCAGGCGGCGTGCTTGCGCGTGGTCGGCGACCGCAATCCGGACCCGGAAATCGCCGCGCTTGAACGTGAGCTTCAGGAGATGGGCAACTCGATCGGCATGGGGGCGATGGGGTTTGTCGGCTCTTCCATGGTGGTCGATTGCCACATCGAGGTCGGTTATACCCATACGGGCGGCATGCCGATGAGCGTGCATTGCTTCTGCCTGTCGTCGCGGCGGGCGACGGCGCGGCTCTTCCCGGACGGCCGGATCGACTACCGGACCGATCCGGACTGGTTCACCCCCTACCTGCGACGGGATACGGTCGAATGGCGGACAGCCACGGAAAGCTTAAGGAAGTCCGGCTAAGCACGCCGGTTCGCGACGCGGATCTGCGCCGGCTGGAGCTTGGCACCGTCGTCTATCTCGACGGGCTGATCTACACCGGGCGCGAGGGGGTCTACAAACGCGTCCTGCAGGACGGCATGGCCCCACCGGTCGACCTGAAGGCGCTGACCAACGTGAACTTTCACTGCTCGCCCGCCGCCTCGGTTAATCCGGACGGCAGTTTCAACATGGGCGCGGTCACCGCGACCGCGAGCTTCCGGTTCTCGAAATGGCTGCCCGGCTGGTTCGAGGCTTCAGGGGCGAAGGTCATCATCGGCAAGGGCGGGATGAGCGAGGCCGATTACCGCGCGGTGTTCGTGCCGGTGGGCGCGATCTACTTGACCACCGTCGGCTACGGCACCGGCGCGCTGCTCGGTCGTGGCATCAAGAAGGTGCGCGCCGCCCACTGGCTTGACGAGCTCGGCATCGCCCAGGCGATGTGGGTGCTGGAGGTCGAGAGATTCGGGCCGTTGCTGGTGGAGAGCGATCTGGAGGGTAACTCGCTGTTCGAGCGTAACAACCGCATCATCAATCAGGGGCTGGGACGATTGTACGAGGGGCTTAAGCCACCGAGCCTCGCGCGCTTCGGCGAGACCGACGACCGGAGTGAAGAGTTGATCGGGTAGCGATTTCGCCGATCCGTCAGTCCTGGAAATCCGGGACGCCGGCGCCGATATCGATGAAGTGTCGTTGCAACACCCCCATCACCCGCAACTCATCCCGTTCGTCGATGAAGGTCTCGCGCTCGCGCGCCGGACTGGAACAGAAGTAAACCAGAGCGGCCTTGCCATCGTCGTTGCGCATGGGTAACGCGATCGACTCCCGGGTCAGGATTTTGCCGCTGTGCGTCGTCGAGCGCAGGTGCACGAGCATGCCGCAAGGTTGCTCGCAGATCAGGTGGATGGCGCGCGAGGCCTTGGGGCGGCGTTCCTCCTCGACGAAATCGAGGTAGTTCCGGCCGGTGATTTCCTGGCCGTAATCGTCGACCACGGCGGTGCCGACCAATCGCAATGTGATGAGCTCGGGTGAGATCAGTTCGTGGATCACCACATTGGCGAGGATCGGGCCGAGCCTCTCGGGTTCGAATGCCGCCCGGCTTGGGATGAGGTCGATCTTCGGCAGAGACTCCCAATGCTCGGCAAACCGCCGCGATTGCTCCCCAAGAGCGGGCAGATCGCGAAGCATGTCGGTCGTAATAGCCAAGCACATCATCCAATCATCAGCGCGTATCGGATTGGCTGGGGGCACAGGATAACGTCGGAGCCGGATCGATAACAGCGTTACGCTCGATCGAGCACGACTAGTCCTGGAAATCCGGGACGCCGGCGCCGATGTCGATGAAGTATCGGTCGAGCACGTTCGCCACCCTGAGTTCGGTGCGCTCGTCGATGAAGGTCTCGCGCTCCTGCGCCGGCGTGGAACAGAAATACACGAGGTTGGCGATCCCCTCTTCATTACGCATCGGAAAGGCGATCGATTCACGGGTCAAGGTACCGCCGCGAACCGTGGTCGAGCGCAGTTGCGCGATCATGCCGCAGGGTTGCTCGCAGACCAGATGGAGCGCGCGCGAGGCCTTGGGGCGGCGTTCCTCTTCGACGAAATCGAGGTAGTTGCGCCAGGTGATCTCCTGGCCGTAATCGTCGACCACGGCGGTGCCGACCAACCGCAGTTTGATGAATTCCGGGGAAATCAGCTCGTGGATCCCGAGATTGGCGAGCAGCCGGGGAATGCTTTCCGGAAGGAAGTGCGCGCGGCTCGGGATCAGGTCGATCGGATCAAGCGACAGCCAATACCGCGCGAAGGCGAGCGATGTCTTACTCGCGTCGCCTAAGGCGTTCAGAACCTCCACGTCGCGTGACATGTTTCCCTCCCCGCGGCCGGGTCATCACCGTGTTCGTACACGTAATGCGCAGCTTGGCAGAGGTCCGGCCAAAAAGAAACCGGTACGACCTATGATCGTGCCGGTTTCTTCGTTCACCACGTGTTGCGTTACGCCCGGTTCGCCCGATTCTCCACAAGGTCATCGACCACCGAGGGGTCGGCGAGGGTCGAGGTGTCGCCGAGCTGGTCGTGTTCGTTGGCGGCGATCTTGCGCAGGATGCGGCGCATGATCTTACCCGAGCGGGTCTTCGGCAGGCCCGGCGCCCATTGGATCAGGTCCGGGCTGGCGATCGGGCCGATGTCCTTGCGCACCCATTGCACCAGCTCCTTGCGTAATTCCTCGGTCGGCTCATCGCCGACGTTCAAGGTGACGTAGGCGTAGATGCCCTGGCCCTTGATGTCGTGCGGATAGCCGACCACCGCCGCTTCGGCGACCTTGGGATGGGCGACCAGCGAGCTTTCCACCTCGGCGGTGCCCATGCGGGGGCCGGAGATGTTGATCACGTCGTCGACCCGGCCGGTGATCCAGTAGTAGCCGGCCTCGTCCCGGCGGCAGCCGTCGCCGGTGAAGTAC
>JABMNR010000203.1 GCA_013203465.1 Alphaproteobacteria bacterium | reverse complement strand
CGTGTGAAGGCAGTGCTCTCCCGCTGAGCTACGCGCCCGAAACCGGTCGGAAGAGCGGTATCTACGAGGCCGGCTGGGGGTTGTCAACGGTCGGTGCGCCGGCCACACCGAGCAACACCAACAGCTCGGACAGCCGATCGATCCGCCGGTCGGCGTCGATCTCCTCCAGCGGTTGTCGGGCGTAACCCCACGAGACCAGCACCGATCCCGTGCCGGTCGCGCGAGCGACCGCCATGTCGTGTTCGTTGTCGCCGACCATGACGGCGCGGTGCGCCGGAACGCCGAGATCGTCCAGCACTCCCTGCAGATGGCCCGGTTCGGGCTTGCGGACCGGGAACCGATCGCCGCCGCCGATCACGTCGACCCAACGGCCGAGGCCGAAATGCGCCAGCACGGCCTCGGTCGCCGCCTGCGGTTTGTTGGTGCAAACGCCGATGGCCAATCCGCTGTCCTTTAGGCGTTCAAGTGTCTCGGCGGCACCGGCATAGATCTGGGTGTCGATGGCCAAGCCGGCGCCATAGTGGTCGAGGAACCGGGCGGTCGCGGTGTCCAGGGCGTCGCCGGTGAGCGGTATCCCCGTCGCGGCCATGGCGCGGTCGACCAGCACACGGGCACCGTCGCCAATGAAGCGCCTCACCTGGGTCAGGCTCAGGCGGTCGCGGTCGTCCTCATCCAGCACGGCGTTGATCGCGCGTGCCAAGTCGGGGGCGCTGTCGATCAACGTGCCGTCGAGGTCGAACACCACGGCGCGGATCGATTGGTCGAGGAAGGCGGGCGGGGAGACGATCATCGCCCATGCATAGGCGGCTCGCGGGCCAGCGGCAAGAGCTTGACGGTGGCGACATCGCCGTCGTGGCGCCGTTATACTTCGTTGTAAAACGTGTCTTCGCCGAACGGGTCGGTCGTGGCATCGTCGCAGCCGATTTCAAACGACTAAGGAGAGTTCCGGAATGAGCGATCGCCTCGCCGCCGTGGTACTGGCCGCTGGCAAGGGAACCCGTATGAAATCCGACCGGTCAAAGGTGCTGCATGCCGTGGCCGGTAAACGGATGATCGATTGGGTGCTCGATGCGCTGGGCCCGCTCGGGGTCGATCCGATCGTGGTGGTCACCGCCCCGGACCAGGATACGGTGCGGCAGACGGTGCTATCCCGCGCCGGCTCGGCGATCCAGCATGAGACCTTGGGCACCGGTGATGCGGTCAAGGCCGCGCGGGGAAGCCTGGAGGGGTGGTGCCGGGATGGCGGGACGGTGCTGGTGCTGTTCGGCGACACCCCGATGATCACCCCTGCAACCCTTGCCCAACTGATCGAGACGCGGCGTGGTGCCGGTGATCCGGCGGTGTGCGTGTTGGGGTTCGAGCCGAAGGATCCGGCGCTCTACGGCCGTCTGGTCACCGGCCCGGGCGGCGGTCTGGAGCGCATTGTCGAGGCACGTGACGCGGGACCGGCCGAGCGCGCGATCCGGTTGTGCAACGGCGGGGTGATGGCGATCGATGCCGCGGTTCTGTTCGCGTATTTGGATCGACTTGAGAACAGCAACACCAAGGGCGAGTACTACCTGACCGATCTTGTCGGCATCGCTCGGGAACAAGGCCGCGGCTGTGCCGTGATCACCTGTGATCCGATCGAGACCTTGGGCGTGGATGCCCGCGCCGGCCTCGCCCGGGCCGAAGCGGCGATGCAGGCGCGGCTCCGGCGCGCGGCGATGGAGGGAGGGGCCACGTTGATCGCACCGGAGACGGTGTTTCTGTCCCACGATACCCGGCTTGGCCGCGACGTGACGGTACAGCCGCATGTGGTGTTCGGCCCCGGCGTGGTGGTCGAGGATGGGGTCGAGATCCGTGCGTTCAGCCATCTGGAGGGCGCCCGGGTGGCGTCCGGCGCGGTCATTGGCCCTTATGCCCGGCTGCGTCCCGGGGCGGAAATCGGCCAGGACGCGCGGGTCGGCAACTTCGTCGAGGTCAAGGCCGCGACCTTGGAGGCCGGCGCCAAGGTCAATCATTTGAGCTATATCGGCGACGCGCGGGTCGGCGCCGGCGCCAACATCGGCGCGGGAACCATCACCTGCAACTACGACGGCTTCGCCAAGCACCGGACCGATATCGGCGCCGGGGTGTTCGTCGGCTCGAACAGTGCGCTGATCGCTCCGGTGACAATCGCCGACGGCGCGATCATCGGCGCCGGTTCGACGGTGACCACCGACGTGCCCGCCGACGCGGTCGCCGTGGTACGTGCCGAGGCACGGGTGCTGCCCGGCGGCGCCATCCGCTTCCGGGCGCGGCGGACGGCCGGTAACAAGACAGAGGACTGAGCCATGTGCGGTATCATTGGCGTGTTGACCGATCGTCCCGCCGCCCCGCTGATGCTGGACGCGCTGAAGCGGCTGGAATACCGCGGCTATGACAGTGCCGGTATCGCCACGCTGGTGAACGGCGGGTTGGATCGCCGTCGAGCCGCCGGCAAGATCGCGGCGTTGGAGGCGGTGTTGGATGCCCATCCGTTGGCCGGGGTCAGCGGTATCGGTCATACCCGCTGGGCGACCCATGGTCCGCCGACCGAGGCCAACGCCCATCCGCACGTCGCCGGCCGGGTCGCCGTGGTGCACAACGGCATCATCGAGAACCACGCGGCCCTGAAAGAGGTGCTGATCGCCGAGGGCGTCCGCTTCGACAGCGCCACCGACACCGAGGTGGTGGCGCATCTGCTGGATCGCGCGATCGCCGCCGGCCGTCGTCCGGAGGAGGCGATGGCGGCGGTGATGCCCCGGCTGCGTGGGGCGTTCGCCTTCGTCGTGCTGATCGAGGGCGAGGAGGATTTGCTGCTGGCCGCCCGGCGGGCCTCGCCGCTGGCGATCGGGCTGGGCGAGGGCGAGGCGTTTGTCGGCTCCGACGCCACGGCGATGGCGCCGCTGACCCGGCGGATCATCTATCTGGAAGATGGTGACTGGGCGGTGGTGCGGCGGACAGGAACCAGCGTGTTCCAGGAAGATGGCGCGCCAGTCAAGCGACCGGAGCGGGTGTCCTCAATCTCCGGCGCCTTGATCGGCAAGGGCAACTACCGGCACTTCATGGAGAAGGAGATCCACGATCAGCCCGAGGCGATCGCCCATACCCTGCACGCGGTAATCGATCCGGGCACTGGCACGTCGACACTGCCATCGCCGCTTGACGCGCCCAATGTGAGCAAGATCACCGTGCTGGCGGCGGGCACCAGCTATTATGCTGGGCTGACCGCGCGGTATTGGTTTGAATCCCTGGCCGGTGTCCCGTGCGAGGTCGAGTTAGCCTCGGAGTTCCGGGATCGTGACGCGGTGCTGCCCAAGGACGGGGTGGCGATCGCCGTCTCGCAATCGGGCGAAAGCCTGGACACCCTGATGGCGCTGCGCCACGCCAAGGCGTTGGGGCAAAAGGTGCTGGCGCTGGTCAACGTGCCGGAAAGCACGATCGCGCGGGAGGCCGACGGCGTGCTGTTGACCCGTGCCGGCCCGGAATTCGGCGTCGCCTCGACCAAGGCGTTCACCGCCCAGCTCACGGCGTTCTGCGCGCTGGCGGTGGCGTTGGGCGAGGTGCGCGGGCACTTGCCGGCGGCTCGGGTGACGGCGCTACGGGAGGCGTTGGCCGCCCTGCCGGCGCGGGCCGGCGAGGTGCTGCACGACGACGACCGTTTCCATCCGATCGCCCAAGAGCTGTCACGGGCGCGGGACGTGTTGTATCTCGGCCGTGGCCTGTCCTACCCGATCGCGTTGGAGGGCGCGCTCAAGCTCAAGGAAATCACCTACATCCATGCCGAGGGCTATGCCGCCGGCGAGATGAAGCATGGGCCGATCGCGCTGATCGACGAGCATGTGCCGGTGGTGATCGTCGCTCCCAGCGACGGCTGGTTCGAGAAAACCGCCTCCAACATGGCCGAGGTGCGGGCGCGCGGCGGGCGGGTGATCCTGCTGACCGACCCCGATGGTGCGGCGCGGCTGGGCGAGGGGGCGGATCACGTGGTCGTGCTGCCGGCGGTCGACCCGGTGGTCAGCCCGATCCTTTACGCGCTGCCGGTGCAGATTCTCGCCTATCTGGCGGCGGTCGAGAAAGGCACCGATGCCGATCAACCGCGCAACCTGGCGAAGAGCGTGACGGTGGAGTGATGGTTGATCCGGTGGTCGGGATCAACTGCTCGCCGCCTTGTGATGGGTAATGAGCGGGCGCAACGACCACGTCCTGCTGATCGGATCAGCGCGTTATTTCAGGGAGGACAGCATGCGCCTTTCCATTCTTGCCTTGACCTTGGCCATGACCTTGGCCGCGACCTTGACCATGGGGTTGATCACGGTCACCGCCACTTCCGTCAGCGCCGCGCCGATCGATGAAGCCAACGCCAAAGTGGAGGCGGTGATTAATGATCTCGGTATTGATCGCAGCCGGATCAAGTCGATCTACCTAGCGCCCGATCTGGGCGCCGGTCGGAACCGCTCGGTGCAGAGCTACACCGGTTGGGTGGCGTTCAACGACTGCAGGGGTAGCTTGGTCATTGACTTGGGCGTCGTGACCCAGGTCCGGACCATGTACACGACTGGGGACTGCATCGTACCCGGGGTCAGTCGTTGACAGGTTGGTCGCGCGGGCGGGCTTCACGCACCATCAAGTGCTCGTCGTAATACGTCCCCGCGTATTTAAGCGCGCGTGGCAGTGTCGCCACCACGCGAAAGCCAAGCGTCTCGTAAAGCCGCCGCGCCGGTTCGTTCGTGGTGGCGACGTGGAGGTTGACGTCTTCGGCGCGGGTCTCGGCGTCGGCGACGGTGGCCTCGACCAGCCGACGGCCGATCGCCCGGCCGCGATACCCGTCACGCACGTAGACACCGATCACGGACGCTTGGTGTCGCTGATTGGCGCCTGGTGCCAGGAACCAACCGGCCATGCCGATTGCCGCATCACCATCCAGGGCGCCGAAGGTTCCGGCGTCGGGGTTGACCAGCCGCTGTCGCCAGTCATCGTCGGTGTATGCCCGCGCCTGATGCAGCCCGGTGCCGTAGACCTGCGGCTCCCGCTGCAACGCCTCCAGGCGGATCGCGCGGTAAAGCGGCCAGTCATCCGGTGCGAATTTACGGATCGTGACGGTCACGGCGCTGCCACCCTTTTCTTAGCCGATGCGGCTCCTATAGTAGCGTCAACGCGATAACGCACGCCCCCTGGGAGGACATCATGGATCTCGCGAGCCGCCTGAAGGACCCGAGCCTATTCCGGCAACAAGCCTATGTGAACGGCCAGTGGGTCGATGCCGACAACGGCGGCACCGTGAAGGTCGAAGACCCGGCCACCGGCAAGATAATCGGCACGGTGCCGGACCAGGGTGCGGCCGAAACCCGGCGAGCGATCGAGGCGGCGAACGCCGCGTGGCCCGGCTGGCGGGCGAAAACCGGCAAGGAGCGTTCAGCGATCCTGCGCAAGTGGTTCGATCTGATGATGGCCAACCAGGACGACCTCGGCGCCATCATGACCGCCGAGCAGGGCAAGCCGCTGGCCGAGGCCAAGGGCGAGATCGCCTACGGCGCGTCCTTCGTCGAGTGGTTCGCCGAGGAGGCCAAGCGGGTTTACGGCGACATCATCCCGAACCATCTGCCGGGCAAGCGGATCTTGGTCATCAAGCAACCGATCGGCGTGGTCGGCGCCATCACCCCGTGGAACTTCCCGAACTCGATGATCACCCGCAAATGCGCGCCGGCCCTGGCGGTCGGCTGTCCGGTGGTGATCAAGCCGGCCAAGATGACGCCGTTTTCGGCGCTGGCGCTGGCCGAGTTGGCCGAACGGGCCGGGATGCCGCCGGGGGTGGTCAACATCGTCATCGGCAACAGCGCGTCGGCCATCGGTACTGAGCTGGCCACCAACCCGCTGGTGCGCAAGCTCGGCTTCACCGGCTCGACGCCGATCGGCAAGATGCTCATGGCCCAGGCCGCCAGCACGGTGAAAAAAGTCAGCCTGGAGCTGGGCGGCAACGCGCCGATGATCATCTTCGACGACGCCGATCTGGATGCGGCGGTCCAGGGCACGATCCTGTCGAAGTTCCGCAACACCGGCCAGACCTGTGTGTGCGCCAACCGCATCTTCGTGCAGGACGGCATCTACGATGCGTTCTCCGAGGCGCTGTCCGAGGCGGTCTCCAAAATGAAACAGGGCGGGGGCTTCGAGGACGGCGTGCTGCTCGGCCCGCTGATCGAGGGTTCGGCCGTCGACAAGGTGGAGGAGCATGTCCAGGACGCGGTCGGCAAGGGCGCCAAGGTGGCCCTTGGCGGTCAGCGGCTGACGTCCATGGGGCCGAACTTCTATAAGCCGACGGTGCTGACCGGGGCGACGCCGGACATGAAGATCTTCCGCGAGGAGACCTTCGGCCCGGTGGCGCCGCTGTTCCGCTTCAAGGACGAGGACGAGGTGATCCGCCTCGCCAACGACACCGAGTACGGGCTGGCGTCGTATTTCTACGCCCGCGACCTAGGCCGAGTCTGGCGGGTCGCCGAGGCGCTGGAATACGGCATGGTCGGCGTGAACGAGGGGGTGATCTCGACCGAGGTGGCGCCGTTCGGCGGCATGAAGGAATCCGGCCTCGGCCGCGAGGGCTCGAAATATGGCACCGAGGAGTTCGTCGAGGTCAAATACATCCTCATGGGCGGCCTCGGGATGGCGTGAGGGACGGGTCTTTTCAACGTAGTCGGCTGAGTAAGGCCGCGGCGGCCGTGACGAGGCCGCCGTTGTCGTTTCTCTCGGGTGATCGGGCGTCCGTCCGCGTCCGTTCCATCCCGGCATCGGTGTGTGAACGCCGCCGTGGTACCGATTGGGCGGCCGGCGCATTATGTCCGACGGAGTGTTCACCAGGAGGCCGATCATGGCGCAGTACGATTATGACCTGATCACCATCGGCGGCGGCTCGGGCGGTGTCCGGGCCTCGCGGTTGGCCGGGCGCTATGGCGCCAAGGTCGCCGTGGTGGAGGAACTGCGGGTCGGCGGCACCTGCGTGCTGCGCGGCTGCGTGCCGAAAAAGCTGTTGGTCTACGGCTCGCACCTGCCGGACGAGATCGAGGACATGCGCGGCTACGGCTGGTCGGTCGAGGGCGTGCGCCACGACTGGAAGGCGCTGATCGCCGCCAAGGAGAGGGAACTCGACCGGTTGCACGGCATCTACATGAATTTGCTCAGTGGTGCGGGCAACGATGTGTTGGACGGTCGCGGCGTGGTGGCCGATCCGCACACCGTGGAGGTCGCGAGCAAACGCTACACCACCGAACGGATTCTGGTCGCCACCGGCGGCTGGCCGAGCCTGCCCGACGTGCCGGGGATCGAGCACGCCATCACCTCGAACGAGGCGTTGGAGCTGCCCGAGCGGCCGCAACGGATCGCCGTCGTCGGTTCCGGCTACATCGCGGTCGAGTTCGTCGGCATTTTCCATGGCTATGGCAGCGAGACCCACCTGATCTTCCGCGCCGACAAGGTGCTGCGTGGTTTCGACGAGGACGTGCGCGAGGCGTTGAACCTGGAGATCGAGAAGAAAGGCATCCACCTGCACGCCGAGACCTTGCCGTCGCGCATCGAGAAAGCCGCCAACTGCATCCTGGTACACCTGACCGACGGCGAGGTGCTGGAGGTCGACGCCGTGATGTACGCCACCGGCCGGCGCCCGAACACCAAGGGAATAGGGCTGGTTGAGGCGGGTGTCGCGTTGACGGCGACCGGCGCGGTCAAGGTGGACGAATGGTCACGCAGCTCGGTGCCGTCGATCTGGGCGATTGGCGACGTCACCGACCGGATCAATCTGACCCCGGTGGCGTTGGCCGAAGGACAGGCCTTCGCCGAGACCGAGTTCAACAACAACCCGACCAGCCCCGATCATGAAAATGTGCCCAGCGCTGTGTTCAGCCAGCCGCCGATCGGCTCGGTCGGTCTCAGCGAGGCCGATGCCGAGAAGAAATACGGCGCGCTGGACGTCTATATCTCCGGCTTCCGGCCGATGAAATACACCATGACCGAAAACACCGAGCGCGGGATGATGAAGCTGATCGTCGACCGGGCAAGCCAGAAGGTGGTTGGCGCCCATATGGTTGGCGTCGACAGCGCCGAGATCATCCAAGGCGTGGCGATCGCGGTGAAGATGGGCGCCACCAAGGCCGACTTCGACCGCACCATCGGCATTCACCCGACGGCGGCCGAGGAGTTCGTCACCATGCGCGAGAAACGGCCGGAACCCGAGGAACGCGCCGCCGCCGAATGAGCATTGCCATCGCGGCCCGGCTACAACGCGGAGGACTTCAGCTCAACCTCGATGAACGCGACCTCGTGGTCGTCGATGTTGACCACGTTGTGTTCGACCCCCTCGGGCCGCGAGTAAGGCTTGCCAAATTCTAGTATGGATTCGATGGCGCTGCCATCGGGTTGATCCATGCGCAGCCGACCACCGGCGATCGGCACCACGACGTAGGGCATGGCGTGCCGATGCCAGCCGGTGGCGGAGCCCGGCGGAAAGCGCCACTCGGTGACGCGCACGCGTTCGTCCTCGACCTGGAGCGTCGCCTGGGCTGGCGGATGGGTGTCGGTCATGATGCTCTCCCCAAGCAATGACGTTGCAGGATGCCCTGCGATCTGGTGCAGTGCAATATGGCGCATCGTCGCGAAGAAGGCCGAATCGGCTGGAAGACAGCGAATTCGGCTGCTAGAACCGCGCAAGATGACCCATGCAAGACCCCGAAGGAGGGGATCATGACCGCCGAGTGGAGCCCGACAAGCTGGCGCACCAAGCCGATCCGTCAGGTGCCGGAGTATCCGGACGCCGCCCGGGTCGCCGAAGTCGAAGGCACGCTGCGGAGTTTTCCGCCCTTGGTGTTCGCCGGTGAAGCTCTGCGGTTGCGCGCCGAGTTGGCCCAGGTGGCGGCCGGAAAGGCGTTCTTGCTGCAAGGCGGTGATTGCGCCGAGAGTTTCGCCGAGTTTTCGCCCAACAACATTCGCGATACCTTCAAGGTGTTGCTGCAAATGGCGGTGGTGCTGACCTTCGGCGCGGCGTGCCCGGTGGTGAAGGTCGGGCGGATGGCGGGGCAGTTCGCCAAGCCGCGTTCCTCGCCGACCGAGGTGATCGATGGCGTCGAGCTGCCGAGCTACCGTGGCGATATGGTCAATGGCATGGACTTCACGCCGCAGGATCGGGTGCCGGATCCGGATCGTCTGCTCCGTGTCTACAACCAATCGGCGGCAACGCTGAACCTGCTGCGCGCCTTCGCTCAGGGCGGCTTCGCCAATCTGGAGGAGATCCATCGCTGGACGCTGGATTTCGTCGCCGACAGCCCGGAGGGTGAGAAGTTCGAGCAAGTCGCCAATCGCATCGACGAATGCCTGGCGTTCATGCGCGCCTGCGGCATTTCGCCGGACAACGTCCAGCAGTTGCGCGAGACCGAGTTCTACACCAGCCACGAGACGTTGCTTCTTGGTTACGATGAGACGCTGACCCGGCGGGACACCATCACCGACGACAAGGGGTGGTTCAACACCGCCGCCCACATGGTCTGGATCGGCGACCGTACCCGCCAGCCGGATGGCGCCCATGTCGAGTACTTCCGGGGAATTCGCAACCCGATCGGCTTGAAGTGCGGACCGAGCTTGGAGCCGGACGAGCTGATCCGATTGATCGATATCCTCAACCCGTCGAACGACCCGGGGCGGCTGACCCTGATCGCCCGGTTTGGCTCCGACCAAGTGCGTGAAGGTCTGCCGAAGCTGATCCGCGCCGTGGAGCGCGAGGGCCGCTCGGTGGTGTGGTCGTGCGATCCGATGCATGGCAACACGATCAAGTCGTCCACCGGCTACAAGACCCGGCCGTTCGACCGGATCATCGGCGAGGTGCGCGGCTTCTTCGAGGTGCACGAGGTCGAGGGCACCTATGCCGGCGGCGTGCATTTCGAAATGACCGGCCAGGACGTCACCGAATGCATCGGCGGCGCCCGCGAGGTCACCGAGCATGCCCTGGCCGATCGCTACCACACCCACTGCGATCCGCGCCTGAACGCGTCGCAGTCCCTGGAACTGGCGTTCCAGGTGGCCGAGCTGCTGCGCCACCGCCGCAACGGCGCGGCGCTGGGGCTGAAACAGGCGAGCTGAGGCGAGCGCGGCGGCTTGAACGCGAATGGTCAGGATCGGCCAGGGGTGGTGACGGGCTTTGGTTCCGGCAAGGTCCGCACTGGGATCGTAAACCGGCCATCAAATACCGGGATCAAACATTTAATGCCGATTGTGACCGATTGTGTTGAAAAAGCTGGTTATAGATACTTCGAGGCTGATCTTGCGCAACGATGATTCGCCGACGAGGCCATTGTGGGCGATCATTGCGCAGGAACATTCCAATCGTTCCAAATGTTACGAACCAAAGTGACTTGCGGAGTTTTTCAACACAATCGGCACTTAGCAGCCTAAATGCATCTCCAAGGCCAATGACTTGCTTGCAACTCACAACGGGCAGTCATATCCCCAATACCGAACGCCCACCCCGACCCCCTCCCAGTCTTGCGATTCCGGAACGAGACACCGCCGAGCCAAGCCAGCGCTTGGCGATCCCCGGTAAAGCGCGGTATCCTCGGCGTTCCTGGACGAGAGTTCCACTATGAGCGCCATCGAACGCGACGATGACCGGGAGGGGGTGGCGCCGCGTTGGCCCACCACCACCCGGCACCCCACCCCGGCGGATCTCGGCGGGTATGTCGACAAGTATTTCTCGCGCACCAAGAGCTGCGTCGAGCACTTTGGCGACAAGCGGGTCACTTATGCCGTGTTCATGCGGCGACCGGTCACCTGCGCGCCGAGGCTGGCCATCGAGTGGCTGCGCTACATGGCGGCGGAGCGGGGGACCGAGATCGAGGTGCAACTGCTGCACAAGGAGGGGGCGTGGGTCGGCGCCGGTGAGCCGATCCTCTACATTTCCGGCTCGCTGTATCATCTGGTCGACCTCGAAACCCTGTACCTGCAGAAGCTGGGCGCGGCCTGCGTCGCCGCCTACAACGCCTACACCATGTGCGTGGAGCTTCCCGGCACGGCGTTTCTGGCGATGGACGCGCGGCACTGCGCCGGGACCGAGATGGCCGAGATCATGGCCTACGGCGCCAGCGTCGGCTCGGCCAAGGCGCAGAAGAAGGTCGGGGCCAAGGGTTTCACCGGCAACGCCAGCGACGCGACGGCGCATTATTTCGGCCAGACCCGTGGCTTCGGCACCATGCCGCACGCGCTGGTTGGCTATGCCGGCTCGACCGTGCGCGCCGCCGAGATGTTTCACGAGACCCATCCGAGCGAGACCCTGACGGTGCTGGTCGACTATTTCGGCCAAGAGATCACCGATAGCCTTGCGGTCTGCCACCGGTTTTCCGATCTTGCCGCCGAGGGTCGGTTGAACGTCCGGCTGGACACTCATGGCGGTCGGTATGTCGAGGGGCTGGATACGCCTGAGGCCTATCGCATGCTGGAGCGCAACGCGCCGGAAGCGATCCGTGGTTATCGCAGCGAGACCGAGCTGCGGTCATTAATTGGCACCGGTGTGTCGGCGGCGGCGATCTGGCATACGCGCGAGCGCTTGAACGAGGCTGGCTTTCCCAACGTCAAGATCGTCGCGTCCTCGGGGTTTGGGCCGCAGAAATGCCGGGTCATGGCGTTGGCCAAGGCACCGGTGGACATTATCGGTACGGGCTCCTATCTCCCCGACAAATGGAGTGAGACCTACGCGACCGCCGACATCATCGATTATGATGGTGCGGCAGGGGTCAAGGTTGGGCGTGAGTTCCTGTTGCGGAAAGAAGAGTGATGAGCGTCAGACAACCAGCGGCGGCAAACGGCAACGCGGATCGTATCCTGATCGTCCTGCACCAACCGGGATCGACCGCCGGTCGTGTGGGCGAGTTGCTGGAAGAACGAGGTTACACGCTTGAGCGCTGCCGGCCATGCTGTGGCGACGACCTTCCCCGTGACCTATCGCCTTATGGCGGGGTGGTGGTGTTCGGCGGCCCGATGAGCGCCAACGACTGTCAGAAATTCGACGGAATCCGGCTTGAGATCGAGCACGCCAAGCGAGTGCTGGATGCGGGTATTCCCTATCTCGGTCTATGCTTGGGGGCGCAAATCCTGTCGCGGGCCTTGGGAGGGGTGGTGACACCGCATCCCTCGGATCATGTCGAGGTCGGTTACACCGAGATTATTCCCGAGCCGGGGGCCGGGGGCGTGTTCGAACACGCCACCCACTTCTTTCAGTTCCACCGCGAGGGTTTCGAGGTGCCGCCGGGCGGCGAGCTGTTGGCGACCGGAACCAACTCGTTCCCCAACCAGGCCTTTCGTGTCGGCGAGAAGGCCTATGGCCTTCAGTTCCACCCCGAGATCACGCTTGAGATGATCCACCGCTGGAACATGGGCGGCGCCCACCGGCTGACCCGCCCCGGCGCGCAACCCAAACGCGCCCACATCAAGGGGTTCGAGCTGTTCAACGACAGCATTGAGCGGTGGAGCCGGGCGCTGTTCGACCGCATGGGAATGCCGGGCGTGATGCGTCATCGTGCCGAGGCGGCGGAGTAGTGCGCCCTGCCAACCGGCTATTAGATTAGTTCTCCGCCAGATACGCCATCGCCGCGTCGGTGCCGCCGACACCGTGGGGGATGCCTTGGCGCTTAAGGTGCATTTCCACCGTCGCCAGACAGCCAAGCATCATCGGCTCGTTCAAATCGCCCAGATGGCCGATCCGGAACACCGTCCCACTCAGCCGTGACAGCCCGCCGCCCAGTGCTACGTTGCTTTCGCTCAGCAGCCGGCCGCGAAAGGCGTTGGCGTCGAAGCCGTCGGGCATGGTGACGGCGGTGACCGAGTTCGACAACGCCGCCTCGTCCTTGCCGAACAGGGTCGGCCCATTGCCCCGGCCCCAGGCGCGAACGGCCTGGCGCGTCGCCTCGGCCAGCCGCTGGTGGCGGGCGAACACGGCGTCCAATCCTTCATCCAGCAGCATGCGCAACCCTTCGCGCATGGCGAAGAACAGATGGCCGGGGGCGGTGCCGGCGAACCGCATGCGGCCGTGGTCGCCGGTCTTGATTTCGTTCCAGTCATAATACTTGCGCGGCAGCGTGGCGGTCTTGGTCGCCTCGAACGCCTTGTCACTGGCCGCTGAGATGCCAAGCCCGACCGGCAGCATTAGGCCTTTTTGCGAGCCGGCGACCGCCACGTCGACGCCCCACTCGTCCATGCGGAAATCCATTGAGGCGAGCGAGGAGATGGTGTCGACCATCAGCAGCGCCGGATGACCGGCGGCGCGGATCGCCGCCCCGACCCCGGCGACGTCGTGGGTCATGCCGGTGGAGGTCTCGTTGTGCACCACGGCCACCGCCTTGATCACACCCTTGGTGTCGGCGCGCAGCCGGTCCTCGACCCGAGTGGGGTCGATCGCCCGATCCCAGTCGTTCTCCAGCGTCTCGATGTTAAGACCGAAGGCGCGGCACATCTCGGCCCAGGATTCCGAGAACCGGCCGGTCTCGCACATCAGAATGGTGTCGCCGGGTGAGCAGGTGTTGGTCATCGCCGCTTCCCAGGACCCGTGACCCGAGGACGCGAAGACCATCACCTCGTTCTCGGTCTTCATCACCTTCTTGAGGTTGTCGCGACACTCGACCTGAATCTCCCAGAATTCCGGCGTCATGAAGTCGAGCGCCGGGCGGTGCATCGCCTGCAGGATACGGTCCGGGATGTTGGTCGGACCGGGGATGTTGAGAAACTGGCGGCCGGGGACACGGGGCATCGGCTTACTCCACTCCCTCGATCAAGATCGCGTTGGCGCTGCTGGCGGCGTGGCGCATCGCCTTGGGACCGGCGTAGTCGTCGCTGTCGTACCACGCCTTGGCTTGGGCATAGCTGGGGAAGCGGAGCACGACCATCCGGCCAAGCGGGTCCGCCCCTTCCAATTTCTCGAAGGCACCGCCACGGACCAGATATTCACCGCCATGCTTCTTGATGGTATCCGGCACCAGCGCACGGTATTTCTCGAACTTTTCCTGATCGTGCACGTCAACCTGCACGACGATGTATCCGTAAGCCATACGCGTTGTCCTCCAGCCTCGGTCGCTTTTTGTTGGTGTCATCCTGACACCGATGCTGCGTCTATGGTGATGAGAATGTCTAATCCGAGCATGAGGTTTGCTTGTGGCGGCGCGCCGACGGTTCAGGCCGTTATACCGGGTTCTTCCCCAAGGAGGTCAGTCCAGGAGAACGGGAACACCCGCCCCGCAACTCCGCCCGCCCGGCGGCTCACTGGGTAAAGAGACCCATCCCGGCTTTATAGGACGGCGTCAGCCCGGATTTCGTCATGAACGCCTCGTACCCTTTGCGCGCTTGCCAGTCGTAATCTTCCGGGCAATCGTCGACGAGAATCCTGCCGCCGGGGGCAAGGCGTTTGGTGACGATTTCCATCGCGGTCTCAATGGGTTGCGCCAGGTCGATATCGATCAAACAGGCGGATATTTGCTCGGGGATAAGCGACGGGTTCAGCGAGACAATATCGCCCTGAATGAGCTTGACGTCGGGCGCACCGTGGCGATCGAGAACCCACCGAGTAAGATCGGGACTGTTGTCGGCGAACAGATGGCGGTTGCTCTCGGTGTTTCCGAGTTTCAAATCTTCTTCAAACTCGCTGGATACGAAGCCGCCGAACGTATCAATGCAGACATACGGGCGCCGGTCGCCTTGCCGCGTCATCATCCGCGCCGAAAAGGCGGCGGTGCCCCCGAGGTGGCAGCCTATTTCAACCACCGCCCCCGGAACGTTTCGCGTCGCGATCAGCGTATCAAGCCATAGGTGCAGCCGCTCCGGCTGCAACCCGATGGGCGGATACCTGAACAGCAATGGGGCGAGAAGGCGTTTCGCCTTATATTTCACAAACGTTGAAATCGTCATCGTCTACGTCATAGCCAATAGACGTCGTTAAACCAAATATTTTGCTGGATGACGCGCAACGCGGGCGCGACCATGGACCACGATCCCGGACCAGGGAACGGCGACCGCACCATGGGTTGGATGCAAAGGATGGGGCGATCCGGCGGCCGTCGATGGCGCGAGTTCGACGTTAGCATTTCCGGGATCATGACATAAGGAGACGGCGATGACGGAACCGGCGGGCGAGGGTGAGATTCTGCTCACCGTGATGCTGAAGCATCAGAAGGACAAGAACCTGGGCGAGATCAACGCCCGGCTGGAGGCCGCCGGGTTCTGGAAACAGTTCCCGCCCGACGGCATCGAGGTGGTGTCCTGGTACGTGATGATGGGCATCGGCCAGGTGGTGACGCTGAAGCTGCCCGGCCACCGTCTGCGCGAGGTCAATTTGGCGATCGAGAAGAGCGCCTGGGGGGCGTTCGACACTGAATTCTACCCGACCTACGACTTTCGGGGTGTGTGGGAGGGGATCAAGGCGAAGCAATAGGGGTGGGCCGGGGCATCATCTCACCATTGCCCCTTGAGCGGAGCCGCGCTACCTCTCCGTCATGACCGATACACTCACCATCACCCTTGCCCAGTTGAACCCGCGCGTCGGCGACGTGGCGGGCAACATGGACAAGCTGCGCCGAGCGCGGGCCGAGGCGGCGGCGGCCGGCGCCGATGTCGTGGTCACGCCGGAGCTGTACGCCTGCGGTTATCCGCCCGAGGATCTGGTGCGCAAGCCGATGTTCGTGGCCGAGATTCGCCGCGCGATCGAGGATCTGGCGCGCGAAACCGGCGACGGCGGCCCGGCGGTGCTGGTCGGTGCGCCGTGGGCCGAGGACGGCAAGCTGTACAACGCGATATTGTTGCTCGACGCGGGCCGGGTGCAGGCGGCGCGGTACAAGGTCGACCTGCCGAATTATGGTGTGTTCGACGAGAAGCGGGTGTTCGACGCCGGGCCGATGCCGGGGCCGATCGATCTGCGCGGCGTGCGGATCGGCGTGCCGATCTGCGAGGATATCTGGACCCCCGATGTGGTCGAGTGCGTGGCCGAGACCGGCGGCGAGATCATGCTGGTGATCAACGGCTCGCCGTTCGAGAACACCAAGCACGACACCCGGGTTCAACTCGGCGTCGCCCGCGTGGTCGAGAGCGGGCTGCCGCTGGTCTATCTCAATCAGATCGGTGGGCAGGACGAACTGGTGTTCGACGGCGGGTCCTTCGTGCTGAACGCCGACCGGTCGCTGGTGGCGCAGATGCCGGCGTTCGAGGAGGCGCTGCTCACCACCGAGTGGAGCCGTGGAGCCGAGGGGTGGCGCTGCGAGCCGGACGCGACGGCGCGGCAGCCGGAGGGGCTGGAGGCGATTTACCGCGCCATGGTGGTCGGCCTGCGCGACTACGTGAACAAGAACGGCTTCCCCGGCGTCATCCTGGGCATGTCCGGCGGCATCGATAGCGCGCTGTCGGCGGCGGTGGCGGTCGACGCGCTGGGCGCCGATCGGGTGCGTTGCGTGATGATGCCGTCACCCTACACCTCCGAGCACAGCCTGGAGGACGCGGCGGCGGCGTCGGACCTGCTGGGCGTCGATTACCGCTCGATCAATATCGGCCCGGCCATGCAGGCGTTCGAGACCATGCTGGCCGATGCGTTCCACGGCACCAACAGCGACATCGCCGAGGAGAACATCCAGTCCCGCGCGCGGGGCATGACCCTGATGGCGCTCAGCAACAAGTTCGGCCACATGGTGCTGTCGACCGGCAACAAATCGGAGATGTCGGTCGGCTACGCCACGCTGTACGGCGACATGTGCGGCGGTTATTCGGTGCTCAAGGATGTCTACAAGACCACGGTGTTCGAGCTGTGCCGCTGGCGCAACGCCCACAAGCCGGCCGACACCCTGGGTCCCGCTGGCCCGGTCATGCCGGAGCGGATCATCACCAAGCCGCCCTCGGCCGAACTGAAACCGGATCAGAAGGACGAGGACAGCCTGCCGCCCTATTCGGTGCTGGACGCGATCCTGGGTGAGCTGATCGAAAACGAGACCCCGGTGGCCGACATCGTCGAGCAGGGTTTCGATCCCGACACCGTGTTGCGGGTCTGGCGGCTGCTGGACCGGGCGGAATACAAGCGCCGTCAAGCCCCGCCGGGGGTCAAGATCACCCGGCGGTCGTTCGGCCGTGACCGGCGCTATCCGATCACCAACGCGTTCGTCGGGGTCTATCGGCCCAAGACACGCGACGCGGCGGAGTGAGACCGCACCATGGCTGATGTTCCCGTCACGGTGCGGTTCGCGCCGAGCCCGACCGGCCGGCTGCATGTCGGCAACGCGCGACAGGCGTTGATCAACTGGCTGTTCGCCCGGGCTCATGGCGGGCATTTCCTGCTGCGGCTGGACGACACCGACACCGAGCGCTCGACCACCGAGTTCGCCGAAGGGATCGAGACCGATCTGCGCTGGCTCGGCCTGGAGTGGGATCGGTTCGCCCGGCAGTCGGAGCGGTTGGACCGCTACGCCGCCGCCGTCGAACGGTTGAAGGCCGACGGGCGGCTCTACCCCTGCTATGAGACATCGGAGGAGCTGGCGCTCAAACGCAAGTCCCAGCTCAACGCCGGCCGGCCGCCGGTCTACGACCGCGCCGCCCTGAGATTGTCGGAAGACGAGAAGGCGGCGAAGGAGGCCGCCGGGCTGCTGCCGCATTGGCGCTTCAAGCTGATCCACGAAACCGTGGCCTGGGAAGACTTGGTGCGGGGAGCCTCGCATCAGGATATGGCATCGCAGTCGGATCCGGTGCTGCTGCGCGCCGACGGCCGGCCGATCTACACCCTCGCCAGCGTCGTCGACGACATCGAATTGGGGGTCAGCCACATCATCCGGGGCGAGGACCACGTTACCAACTCGGCGGCGCAAATTCAGTTGTTCCAGGCGCTGGGTGCGCCGCCGCCAGTGCTGGGTCACCTGTCGTTGATCGTCGACGCCGAGGGCAAGGGGCTGTCGAAACGCCTGGGCAGTCTCAGCCTGGATAGCCTGCGCCTTGGCGGCATCGAGCCGATGGCGATTAACTCGCTGTTGGCCGGGCTCGGCAGCAACGAGACGGTGGTTGCCACCACGCTGCGGGAATTGGTCGACGGTTTCGACATCGCCCGTTACGGCCGCGCCACACCACGCTTCGATCCCGAGGATCTGAAGGGTGTGAACGCCAAGATCCTGCACGCCACGCCGTACGAGGCGGTGGCCGATCGGTTGGCCGATCTCGGCGTCGGCGGTGGTGAGGCGTTCTGGCTGGCGGTGCGGGGCAATCTGGTGAAGCTGATCGACGCCGCCGAGTGGTGGCGGGTGGTGAGCACACCGATCGCGCCGGTGATCGCCGAAGGGGACCGGGCGTTCTGCGCCGCCGCCGCCGAACATCTGCCCGAGGGGGTGCCGACCGCCGAGACCTGGGGGGTGTGGACCGGTGCGTTGAAGGCCGAGAGCGGGCGCAAGGGCAAGGGGTTGTTCATGCCGCTGCGCTTGGCGCTGACCGGGCGCGAGCGTGGACCCGAACTGGGCGATCTGTTACCGTTCCTCGGTCGCGACCGGGCGATCGCCCGGCTGCGCGGCGAGTTGGATTAAGAAAATGGGGTTCCGTTGATGTTCGCGCGCCGCACCATCGCCTCGATCGGTATCGCGCTCTATCCGACGGCCGAGGTCTGTTGCTGAGAAGTCGCGCGCGATAGCGCGCCTAAGCCCCTCAGCTACTAGCCTTCGGAGCGTTCCCAATGGACCTCAAGATCAGCAATACCTTCTCGCGGGAGAAGGAAATCCTCCGCCCGATCGATCCCGAGCACGTGCGCCTCTATGTCTGCGGGCCGACGGTCTACGACTATGCTCATATCGGCAACGCGCGGCCGGCCGTGGTGTTCGATGTGCTGGTCCGGGTTCTGCGTCGGCTTTTCCCGCGTGTGACCTACGTATCGAACATCACCGATATCGAGGACAAGATCATCGACCGGGCCAAGGAGTCCGGCGAGAGCATCGTGTCGCTGACCAACCGGACGGCGCAAATCTATCGCGAGGACATGGCGGCGATCGGTGTGCTGCCGCCGGATGTGGAGCCACGGGCGACCCATCATGTCCCGCAGATGATCGCGCTCATGGAGGTCTTGATCGCCAAGGGCCATGCCTACGTGGCGGAAGGCCATGTACTGTTCGCGGTACCGTCGATGCCGGAATATGGCCAACTATCGCGGCGTGACCGGGACGAGATGATCGCCGGCGCCCGGGTCGAGGTCGCACCCTACAAGAAGGACCCGGCCGATTTCGTGCTGTGGAAACCGTCCGACGCCGACACCCCGGGCTGGGACAGCCCCTGGGGACGCGGGCGGCCGGGTTGGCACATCGAGTGCTCGGCCATGGCGGCGGAGCATCTCGGCGAGACCTTCGACATCCACGGCGGTGGGCTCGACCTGGTGTTCCCGCACCATGAGAACGAGATCGCCCAATCGCGCTGCGCCTTCGGCACCGGTTTCATGGCGCGGTACTGGATGCACAACGGCTTCGTGGTGGTCGAGGGCGAGAAGATGTCGAAGTCGCTGGGCAACTTCTACACCGTCCACGAGCTGCTGGAGGAGTGGCCCGGCGAGGTGATCCGCCTGCTGCTGCTGTCGGCGCACTACCGGGCGCCGCTCGACTTCACCAAGGCGGGGCTGCGCGAGGCCAAGGCACAGCTCGACCGGCTGTATCAGGCGCTCGAGTTGGCCAAAGATGTTCCGACTGTCCAGCCTCATCTGGAGTTGCGGAACCAGGAAAGAGCGATGGTGGGTATTGACCATCCTCAAGCGTATTATGTTGCCGAGGCGTTGTGCGATGATCTCAACACACCGCTTGCAATATCACGACTGCATAGCTTGGCGTCTCGGCTCAATAAGACCCAAAAAGAAGACAAACCGTCACTCAAGAGAACTTTACTTCAAGGTGCGGAATTGTTGGGTTTGTTGCAGAGTACGCCGGATGCGTGGTTCCGAGGTGAGTTGGACAACATTAAACCAATTGAGATCGAGCGCCTTATCGCCGCCCGCGCCAACGCCCGCAAGGCCAAGAACTTTGCCGAGGCCGACCGCATCCGCGACGCCCTCAAGGCCAAGGGCATTGAGCTTGAGGACGGCCCGGCGGGCACGACCTGCAAGCGGAGCTGACCCGAGGCCGCTGACGGGGGTGGCCGGCGTGCTGGGCTTGTCGGTTTACGCGGTGGCGCTGCCGCTGACCGACGCGGAGAAGGACGCGGTGGTGGGAGCGGTGCGCCCGGTTATCGACGCGGAGATGGAGAAAGCGGCTCCAGCCAAGGACGGTCGCTGATCGGCTCCTATCCGCGTTTCCGGCCCTTGCCTTCGGCGCCCTGGTAGAGCAAGCGGCTCTTCAGGGCGACATCGGCGCGGACCAGATCGAATTCGGCCTCACGCAACCGTCCCGACAAAAGCGGGGCGATGGTGAAATGGCCGTACCGGTCCTCGCCGCTGACATGGGCGACCAGGGTTTTCTCGCCGGTCTTTTGCTTCATGTCCGGGGTGATGTAGCGGATGGCGGCGCCGATGCGGCGGTCGTCGGTGGTGTTCGGGCCGGAGGAATGAAACAGATGGCCGTGGTGGAACGACGCCTGGCCGGTGTTCAGTTCGATAGGCACCGCATCGGACTCCGCCACGTCGACCGCGATTTCCTGGCCACGGGTCAACAGGTTGTCCGCGGCGAAGGTATCGCTGTGCGGCACGATCTGGCGGGTGTGGCTGCCGGGCACGAACCGCATGCAGCCGCTCGCCACCGTGGCGGGTGACAAGGCGACCCAGGCGGTGACCTCGTTCGCGTTGTCCAGCGCCCAGTAGGTCAGGTCCTGGTGCCAGCTGACATAGCTTGGCGTGTTGGCCTCCTTGAGGAACAGCGCCCCGCTCCACACCAGCAGGTCGGGGCCGAGCAGCGCCCGCGCCATCGCCAGCAATGCCGGATGGCGCGTCAGCGCGTCGAACGACGGCAGCAGCCGGTCGGGGTAGCCGCGCACCAACCCCAGGGTCGCGGGGTCGTCCTTATACCGCGCTTCCGCGTCCTCCAGATCGGCACGCAGGGCCCGCGCCTCGCCCTCGGTCAGCACGTCGACGGGAAACACGAACCCATCGCGCCGGTAGGCATCGACGACGGTGGAGGATGGTGCGTTCATGGCTTCGACAGGTCCCCTTGGTCGGTCTGTGCCGCGATCATCGGCGAGGGGCGGCGGGCTGTCCAGATCGTCGCTCAGATGACTTGGCGTCATCGCCCCGAACCTTGCCCCGCCTGGTGCCCGCTGCTAGAGACCCCCACCGCATCGAGAACCCCTGGGGGCCGCCCGGCGTTGGGCGGATACGTTATGGCCGACGATCGCGTCTATCTGTTCGACACCACGTTGCGCGACGGGCAGCAAACCCGGGGCGTCGATTTCACCGTGGCCGACAAGGTGGCGATCGCGCGGGCGCTCGACGCGCTGGGGGTCGACTACATCGAGGGCGGCTGGCCCGGCGCCAACCCGACCGACAACCGGTTCTTCGCCGAGCCGCCCGCTATGGATCAAGCGCGGCTCGTCGCTTTCGGCATGACCCGGCGGCCGGGCCGCAGCGTCGAGAACGATCCCGGCCTGTCGGTGATCCTGGACGCGCGGGTGCCGGTGGTGTGTCTGGTCGGCAAGACCTGGGATTTTCACGTCGACGTGGCGCTGGAAATCGGGCGCGACGAGAACATCGCCATGATCCGGGAGTCGATCGCCCGGGCCAAGGCGGTCGGTCGCGAGGCGATGTTCGACTGCGAGCACTTCTTCGATGGCTACAAGGCCAATCCCGACTACGCGGTGGCCTGCGCCGTCGCGGCGTATGAGGCCGGCGCCCGTTGGGTGGTGCTGTGCGACACCAACGGCGGCACCCTGCCGGAGGAGATCGAGGCGATCGTGCGCGCGATGGCCGAGCGGGTGCCGGGCAGCCATCTCGGCATCCACACCCATAACGACACCGGCAACGCGGTGGCCAATTCGCTGGCTGGCGTGCGCGCCGGCGCGCGGCAGGTGCAAGGCACGATCAACGGGCTGGGCGAGCGCTGCGGCAACGCCGACCTGATGGCGGTGATCCCCAGCCTGGTGCTGAAGATGGGGGTGGATTGCGGCGTCACCCCGGACAAGCTGACCCATCTGACCGCCGTCTCGCGCATGCTGGACGAGCGGCTGAACCGGCCGTCCGATCCGCACCGTGCCTATGTCGGCGCCGCCGCCTTCGCCCACAAGGGCGGGCTGCACGTCTCGGCGGTGCAGAAGGACCCCAGGACCTACGAGCATGTGGAGCCGGCCAGCGTCGGCAACGAGCGGCACATCCTGGTGTCCGATCAGGCCGGGCGCTCCAATATTCTGGCGCGGTTCGCCGAGATCGGGGTCGAGATCGACGCCAACCACCCCAAGGTTCAGCGCCTGGTCGACGAGGTGAAGGACAAGGAGTATCGCGGTTATTCCTTCGACAGCGCCGAGGCCAGCTTCGAGCTGTTGGCGCGGCGGTTGATCGGCGATGTGCCCGACTATTTCACCATTGAACGCTGGCGGGTCATGGACGAGCGGCGGTTCAACGCGCGCGGGGATCTGGTGGTCGAGTCCGAGGCGACGGCGACCTTGACCGTCGGCGGCGAGCAGCGGCACGAGGTGGCGTCCGGCAACGGCCCGGTCAACGCGCTGGACACCGCGATACGCAAGGCGCTGCTGCCGACGCTGCCGGCGATCGAGACCATGCGTCTGATCGACTACAAGGTGCGTATCCTGCCGCCCTCGGAAGACGGTGACGGCACCGACGCCGTGACCCGGGTGCTGGTCGAGAGCGCCGACGAGACCGGCCGGACCTGGCGCACGGTGGGCGTCAGCCCGAACATCATCGACGCCTCGATCGCCGCCCTGGCCGATGCCATCACCTGGAAGCTGCTGCGCGACGGCGTCGTGACGCCGAAAGGCTGAACCGGTGGCCGGAACCGATCGCACGAAAGGCTCGGGCCTGCCCGACACACCCGGACCGGCCATCGTCCTGGTCGAGCCGCAACTGGGCGAGAACATCGGCGCCTGCGCCCGGGCGATGCTGAATTGCGGGTTGACCGATTTGCGCCTGGTACGGCCGCGCGACGGCTGGCCGAACCCCAAGGCCGAGGCGATGGCGGCCGGCGCCACGGTCGTGCTGGAGCGGGCACGGCTGTTCGACACCACGGCCGAGGCGTGCGCCGATCTCTCCTATGTGCTGGCCACGACGGCGCGGACCCGGGACATGGTCAAGCCGGCGTTGACCCCGCGTCTGGCGGCGGCCGAAATGCGATCCCGGTTGGCGGTTGGACAGGCGGCCGGGTTTCTGTTCGGCCCGGAGCGGGCCGGGCTGGTGAACGAGGATGTGGCCCTGGCCGACGCGGTATTGAGCGTGCCGTTGAACCCCGGCTTCATATCGCTGAACCTGGCGCAGGCGGTGCTGCTGATCGGCTACGAGTGGTTCCAGTCGGCCGATGCGACGCCGGATACTCAGATCATGTCCGAGTCACCCCCGGCGACGATCGCGTCCCGCGAGTTCTTCCTGTCCCGGCTGGAAGAGGAGTTGGTGTCCGCCGGGTTCTTCTTCCCGGTGCATTTGGCCCCGACCATGAAGCAAAACCTGCGCACCCTGTTCACCCGTGCCGGTTTGACCGAGCAGGAGGTTCAGACCCTGCACGGGGTGATCAAGGCGTTGACCGGGGTCAAACGCCGGGGGCCGTGAACCTTGGTATTACGCCGCGATCTTTAGAGGCGCAGTCCGCGCAGGCGCAGGGCGTTGCTGATCACCGACACCGAACTCAGGCTCATCGCCGCCGCCGCGATCATCGGGCTGAGCAGCACGCCGAACACCGGGAACAGCACCCCCGCCGCCACCGGCACGCCGAGCGCGTTGTAGACGAAGGCGAAGAACAGGTTTTGCCGGATGTTCCGCATGGTCGCCCGGCTGAGGGTCATGGCGCGGACCAAGCCGTTCAAATCACCCTTCACCAAGGTTACCCCGGCGCTTTCGATCGCCACGTCGGTGCCGGTGCCCATGGCGATGCCGACATCGGCTTGGGCCAGGGCCGGGGCATCGTTCACCCCGTCGCCGGCCATGGCGACGACGCGGCCCTCGCCTTGCAGCCGTTGGATCACCGCGTGCTTCTCTTCCGGCAGCACGTCGGCCTCGACCCGGTCGATGCCTAGCTCACGGGCCACCGCCGCCGCCGTCGTCGCGTTGTCGCCGGTCAGCATGACCACGGTGATGCCCGCCTTGTGCAACGCCTCGATGGCACGGGGGGTGGTGTCCTTGATCGGATCGGCCACCGCCACCAGTCCGGCCAAGGCGCCGTCGATCGCGATGAACATCGCCGTCCCCCCCGATGAGCGGAGCTGTTCCGCGCGTTCCAACACCGGGTCGGAGGCGATGCCCAACTCGGTGAAGAACCGCGCGTTGCCCAGTGCGACCACGTGTCCGTTGACCGTACCTTTCACGCCACGGCCGGTCACCGCCTCGAAATCGCTGGTCTCGGACAAGGACAGGCCGCGCGCCTTGGCACCCTCGACGATGGCACCGGCGAGCGGATGTTCGCTGCCGCGCTCCAGGCTGGCGACCAGGGTGAGGACGTCGTCGTCTTGGAACCCCTCGGTGGCTTCGACCGTGGTCAGCTTGGGGCGGCCCAGGGTCAAGGTGCCGGTCTTGTCGACCACCACGGTGTCGACCTTCTCCAGCCGTTCCAGCGCCTCGGCGTTCTTGATCAGCACGCCGGCCTGCGCTCCCTTGCCGGTGCCGACCATGATCGACATCGGTGTGGCCAACCCCAGGGCGCACGGACAAGCGATGATCAGCACCGACACCGCCGCGACCAGCGCGTAGCTCATCGCCGGCGCCGGCCCCCAGATCGACCAGGCGATGAAGGAGACGATGGCGACCGCGATCACCGTGGGCACGAAATACCCGGCTACCTGATCGGCCAGTTTCTGAATCGGCGCGCGGGAGCGTTGCGCCTCGGCCACCATCTGGACGATGCGCGCCAGCATGGAGTCCGCGCCGACCTTCTCGGCCGCGATGATCAGCGATCCGGTACCGTTGAGCGTGCCGCCAATGACCTGCGAGCCAGCCTCCTTCTCAACCGGCACCGGCTCTCCGGTCACCATGGATTCGTCGATCGAGCTGCGCCCGTCGAGAACGATGCCGTCAACCGGCACGCTTTCGCCGGGGCGCACGCGCAGCCGGTCACCGACCATGATCCGGTCGACCGGGACCTCTTCCTCACTGTCGCCGTCGCCGAGGCGACGCGCGGTTTTCGGTGCGAGATCAAGCAGGGCGCGCAGGGCGCCGCTGGTTTGCTCCCGTGCCCGTAGCTCAAGAACCTGACCGAGCAGCACCAGGGCGATGATCACCGCCGCCGCCTCGAAATACAGGCCCACCTGACCCGCCTCGTCGCGGAACGCATCGGGGAAGATGCCGGGCACAAGGGCGGCCGCGACGCTGTAGGCATAGGCGGCGCCGGTGCCGAGCGCGATCAAGGTGAACATGTTGAGGTTCATGGTCCGGACCGACGCCCAGCCGCGTTCGAAGAACGGCTTGCCGCCCCACAGCACGACCGGCGTGGCGAGGACCAGTTCGATATAGGCGAAGGTCTCGCCGGACAGAAACCCGAACAGCTCGGGCGTCAGGTGCCGGCCCATGGCGATCAACAGAACCGGGATCGACAGCACGGAGCTGATCCAGAAGCGCCGGGTCATGTCGATAAGCTCGGCGCTTGGTCCTTGCTCGATGGAAACGGTCATCGGCTCCAGCGCCATGCCGCAGATCGGGCAGCTGCCGGGCTCGTCCCGCACGATTTCCGGATGCATCGGACAGGTGTACTGGGTCTTGGTCATCGGCAGCGGATTGGCCGATTCCAACGCCATGCCACATTTTGGGCAAATCGACGGCTCGGCGCTCCACACGCCTTCGCACATCGGACAGATGTAGCCGCCGCGTTGCCGCTCCTCGTCCGAGACCGCGCGGTCGGCGTGATGACCGTGGCCCGCCCCGTGGCCCCCGTGGTCGTGGGCGCCGTGGCCGTGGGCGCCGTGAGCGTGAGATTTGGCCTTGGCGTGTCCGTGGCCAGTGGGTTGGTCCGTGGGCGTGGTCATGGTCGCCTCCGATTGGCGTGGAGCGCGTCCTTAACACTTCCAGTGACGGGAAGGTCAAGATTCAAACGCTTCGCCGGCCGGCTCTGGCGCGGGCGCGTTGACTTTCTACGGCTAAACCGTATAACCGCCGCTCATTCCCGAGAACGTGGGGCGTGCCGTTGGGCGCGTTCCCGGCCCGGCCTTTCCCAGGATGGCGACCGGAGACCCTATCGGGACATCAAGATCGCGGACACCGCGACGTAAGAAAGGAGATTACTCCATGGCCAAGCGCGTGCAGGCCAAGCATAAGATCGACCGCCGTCTGGGCGTTAACCTTTGGGGCCGCCCGAAATCCCCGATTAACCGACGTGAATACGGTCCCGGCCAGCATGGCCAGCGCCGCCGCAAGCCGACCGATTTCGGCATCCAGCTGATGGCCAAGCAGAAGCTCAAGGGCTACTACGGCAATGTCGGCGAGAAGCAGTTCCGCAAGTACTTCGCCGAGGCGGAGCGTCGGCGGGGCGACACCGGTGAGAATCTGATTGGTATTCTTGAGTGCCGGCTCGACGCCGTTGTTTACCGCTTGAAGTTCGTACCGACCGTCTTCGCCGCCCGCCAGATCGTCGGCCATGGTCATATCCGAGTGAACGGCAAGCGGGTCAACATACCGTCGTACCAAGTGCGCGAGGGTGACGTCATCGAGATCAAGGAAAAGAGCCGTGAGCTGCCGGTGGTGCTCGACGGCGTGCAGTCCAACGAGCGCGACGTGCCGGACTACATGGAAGTGGATCATGCCAAGATGGTCGGTACGTTCATCCGACGGCCGAAGCTTGAGGACGTGCCTTATCCGGTGCAGATGGAACCGAACCTGGTGGTCGAGTTCTACTCGCGCTGATCAGCCGATACAGCTTTTCCGTACGCGCGGCCGATCCCTCGGGATCGGCCGTTTCGCGTTGTGGGATTACCGTGGGATGATCACCAGCAAAGCCGCCATCGCGATCAAGCCGAGGCCGACGATGGGCAGCGCGCGTTTCATAAGCGCGTGCTCGCCTCCTTGCTGGCCGGTGACCAGACAGGCGAGGGCCACCCGTCCGGGCGACGCCAGGCAGGCAATCGAGGCGCCGGCGTTCTGCGCTCCGACGATCAGCGCGGTCGATATGCCGCCGATCTCCGCGACGGTGAGCTGGAACGGCATGAAGATCGCGTTGGAGCCGGCGTTGCTGGCCGTCAGGTAACCGCCGATCGCGCCGATCACCGGCGCCAACGCGGTGGCGAGCCATCTGGGAGCCGACGCCACCGGAGCCGCCAGCGCGTCGGTCATGCCGGACGCCGCCATGACCTGGCCCATGGCGATGAAGCCCAGGATGGCCGATGCCGCGAACACCCATTGCCGTAAACCCTGGACCAGTGCCCCGGCCGCGCGGCGCGGTGACAGCGACAATGCCGGAACAGCGACTATCGCCGCCACGATCAACCAAAAGCCGGGGTGATGAAGTGGCGACAGGGTGAACTTCTCGACCGGTACCGCGAGCACCCAGACGCCTTGCAGCACGGCTCTCACCTCGGGGACCATGCGGGTGATCGACAGCGCGGCGATCAGCACGGCGAGCGGCAGGATCGCGGCCCGGACCTGGCGGCGGTCGACCGGCGCACCGCTCACCGTGGCGCCGGTATGGCCGATCACGGTGCAAACCAACACCACGGCGAGGCCGGCGGCGCACCCCGCCAGTTCCGGCGCGCCGGCCGCTGTGGTCGCCACGATCGCGGCGATCATCGTTCCCGAGGTGATCGCCAGATGATAGGGCGCCCGCCCGGTGGTTGGGTGTATCCCCACGGCGCGTAGCCCGGCCCATCCGCACAGAACGATGAACGGCGCCGTCAACCCTGCCGCCCACAGACTAAGCGTGACGATCGGCACGCCCGACAGGCGGGCGCCAAGCTCGGTCCCAATGGCCAGGGCTCCCCAGGGGACCGCCGCTTGGGCCAACAACGCCAGGAATGCCGCCATCACCGGCGGATATCCAAGGACCAGGAACAGCGGCGCCACCACGATGGTGCCGACCCCGAACCCGGTTGCCGACTCGAAAAACACACCGAGCCCAAACACCAACAACAGCACGCGCAACCCTGGATCCGGCGTGGTGCGCGCCACCAGATCGGCCAGGGTATCCAGGGCACCTCCGGTCTGCAGCACACGGTATAGAAGCACCCCGCCCAGCAGCACGTAGAGGATTGGGGCGGCGATAAGCGCCGTCCGCAACCCGACATCCGCGCTCGTGGCGAGATCGAAACGTGGGTCGAACACCGTGACGGCGAGCAAGATCGCGCTGATCAGCCCCATGAGCCCGGCGGTCGCGGCGCCACGACGCGCCCATAGGATGGTCAGGGCGGCCAGGAGGATCGGCGCCGCGGCGAGTAAGACGAGCATGGTGTGGCATCGATGGTCGAGGGCGGGAAGAGCGTGAATACCATAGGCCATGGCGCATCCGCCGCTATTAACCAATTGTTCATCGCGTTGGTGTGAGATAGGATTAGGGGAGTAGGGACGTGTGATCTGGCATAATGTCGGTGAGGCGACCCGCCCTCCAGAACGGAGCGGCGTCATGTCGATGGCAATAGTGGCGGCACCTATTTTGGTGCGTCAGGCTATTCGAGAACATCAGGCGGGACAGTTCGACGCTGCGTGCGATCTGTATGAACGTGCGCTCGAAATCGATCCTGCTGACCCGGATGCATTGAACCTTCTTGGTGCTCTGCATCTTCAGCAAGGCAATCTGACCGGCGCCATTCCCTATTCGGCGCGGGCTGTTCTGTCGGAGCCGCGTTCCGCCAGCGCCTATAACAATCTTGGCCTGCTCATGAAGCTAGCGGATCAAGCTGCCGGGGCGGCGCGCTGCTACTATCAGGCGACGCTGGTGAACACCAATTTCGCCGAGGCGCATTGCAATCTTGGCGTGGTGTTGAAGGCCGAAGGCCAGACCGCGCTGGCGATCAGCCACTATCGCCGGGCGACCGAGCTGGACCCGACCCTGGGCGAGGCATTCAACAATCTGGGCAACGGGTTACAGGAACTCGGCGAGCTTGAGGAGGCGGTCGAAAGCTACCTGATCGCCGCCAAGTACATGGTTGGCAGCGATACAGTGCACTACAATGTCGGCTTGCTGCTCGACCGGCTGGGACGCAAGGAAGAAGCCTTGGTCCACTTACGCGAGGCGTTGCGTATCGAGCCGAAACGTGACGGCGCGCGGCATCTGATCGCCGCGTTGGAGGGTGAAACCACGGACACCGCGCCGGATGATTATGTGCGGTCGCTGTTCGATGACTACGCCCATCGGTTCGAAGCCCATCTGGTCGGCGAGCTGCGTTACAGCACACACAAAGAGATTGCCGGGTTGATCCAGTCGATCGTGTCGGAAGGCCGCCGTTTCGCCCGGGCCTTTGACCTCGGTTGCGGCACCGGATTGATCGGGGTGTTGATGGCGGAACACATCGATGACCTTGTCGGCGTCGACCTGTCGGAAAAGATGCTCGCTCAAGCGGCCGCCAAGGGAATTTACGACCGTCTGGTTCCCGGCGATATTGACGGGTTCCTCGATGCGGAAACCGAAGACGCCGATCTTGTGGTCGCCAGCGATGTGTTCGTCTATCTCGGTCGGTTGGACGAGACCGTTCGCCGGATTATCGGGCGTATGACCGAGGGCGGATTATTGGCCTTTTCGGTTGAGTCAGCGGCCGATCCGGTTCGTTGGTTTCTCCGGCCTTCGGGCCGTTACGCGCATGGCGATGCGTATGTGCGGGGGTTGTTGGCCGACGGCGGCTTGCGACTGTTGGCCGCCCGGAATTCCGTGCTGCGGCACGAGCGCGGTGAGCCGTTGGACGGCCGCGTCTATCTGGCGGTCAAGCCGGCGGCACACGGCAACACCCAGTAAGTCTTATCGACCCGCATTCTCATCTTGCGAAGCGACAAGGGCTCGGCGCACACCCACGGCCAAGGTAACCACGGCAAACAGCACCAGCCAGACCGGGGTCAACCAGCGGTCACGCAGGTCCATCAAGCGCGCGTCCGTCGGGTTCTCCGTGTCGTAGCCGATCGTCAACCGCTCGCCCGCGGTGGTCGGACGGTAGCTCTCAAGCGCCGTCGCGGTGACCGTCTGACCCGCATCGGTCACAAATCGAAGGGTCGCGCGATACAGCGAAAACATCTCGCCTCTATCGAAGGTTTCCACCGACACCACCTCGGCCTCGACGGTGGCGACACGCGACAGGAAGCCGGCATGGTCGCTCATCGTCCAAACCCCGGCGATCAGCGCGAGCAATCCCACGAACACAAGGGTGCGCGGCCGCAGCGTCGGCCCTCGGCCGGTGAGTATGGCCACGTCGCTTCAGCCCGGCAGGATTTTGCCGGGATTCATCAGGCCGGCCGGATCAAGCGCCTGCTTGATCGATCGCATCAGGGCCACGGCCTCGCCGTGCTCGGCCTCCATGAAGCGGATCTTGCCGCGACCGACGCCATGCTCACCGGTGCAGGTGCCGTCCATGGCGATGGCGCGCAGCACCATGCGTTCGCTGTGCGCCTTGGCACGCGCGATCTCGTCGGCGTCGTTGGGGTCGACCACGTAGCCGATGTGAAAATTGCCGTCGCCGACATGACCGACCACCACGCCGAGAAGATCGACGTCCTCAAGGTCGCGCTTGCTCTCGGCGATGCACTCGGCCAGCCGCGAGATCGGTACGCACACATCGGATGACATAATCTCGGCGTTCGGCCGCAAGGCGCGGGTGGCGTAATGGCAGTTATGCCGTGCCTCCCACAGCTTGTTGCGGTCTTCGACCCTGCGGGCCCATTTGAAGTCGCCGGCGCCGAAATCGGCGGCGATCGCCTGAACGGTCTCGGCCTGCTCGGCGACACCCGCCTCGGAGCCATGGAACTCGAAGAACAGCGTCGGTGCCGCCTGGTAGCCTTCCAACTTGGAGTAGGCGATACAGGCTTGCATCTGAACATCGTCCAACAGCTCGACCCGGGCGACCGGCACACCCGCCTGGATCGTCAGGATGGCGGTGTTGACGGCGCTTTCCAGGTCCGGGAACGGGCAGACGGCGGCGGAGATCGCCTCGGGAATGCCGTACAGCTTGAGTTGCACCTCGGTGATCACACCCAACGTGCCCTCGGAGCCGACGAAGAGCCGGGTCAGGTCGTAGCCGGCGGCCGATTTGCGGGCACGCCGCGCGGTTCGCACCACCCGGCCGTCGGCGGTGACGACCGTGAGGCTGAGCACGTTCTCCCGCATGGTGCCGTAGCGCACGGCGTTGGTACCGGAGGCGCGGGTCGCGGACATCCCGCCGATCGAGGCGTTGGCGCCGGGGTCGATCGGGAAGAACAGACCCTGATCACGCAGGAATTCGTTGAGCTGCTTGCGGGTGACACCGGCTTGTACCCGGCAGTCCAGATCCTCGGCGTTGACCTCCAGGATATGGTTCATCGCCGAGACATCGACCGTCACGCCACCGTTGACGGCGCCGACATGTCCTTCCAGCGCCGTGCCGGTGCCGAAGGGAATGATCGGAATGCCGTAGGTGGCGCAAATGTCGACGACAGCGGCTACCTCCTCGGTGCTCTCGACGAAGGCCACGGCGTCGGGCGGCAGATTGGGATGATAGCTTTCGTCGCGGCCGTGCTGTTGTCGGATGGCTTTCGAGACCGACAGTCGATCGCCAAGACGTTGGCGGATCGCGGCGAGGGCGGTCTCAAGGGCGTCGGGCGCCGGGTGTGCCGTGGCCATGGACAAAAATCCTGGGAAGGTGATGGAACGAATGTCGAGTTTACGGAGACCGCACCCGGCGGTCACCGCAAAACCGGTATGTGCATTCCGCCCGCCGGATATCAGGCGTCCAGCTGAACCTCGATGCCGCGAGTCTGCAGCATTTCCGCCAGCTCGCCGGTCTCGAACATCTCACGGATGATGTCGCAGCCGCCGACGAACTCGCCCTTGACGTAGAGTTGCGGGATGGTCGGCCAGCTCGAATATTCCTTGATGCCGTCGCGGATCGAGGGATCGTCAAGCACGTTCACACCCTTGAACTTGACGCCCATGTGGCCAAGCACCTGCACCACCGCGGCGGAAAACCCGCACTGTGGGAACACCGGGCTGCCTTTCATGAACAGGACAACGTCCTGGGCGGCGACTTCCTGGTCGATGCGTTGTTTAAGAGCTTCGTCGAGCATACGGGTATCCTCCTTGTCGCGCGTGCCGAACGGTCAGTCCGGCGTCGCGGTTTGCAGGGCGAGCGCGTGCAGCTCGGTCCCCATACGTCCTTGCAGGGCCTTATAGACCATCTGGTGCTGTTGCACCCGGTTCTTACCGTCGAAGGCGGGCGAGACGACGAGGCAGGCATAGTGGTCGCCGTCGCCGCGCAGATCCTCGATGGTGACCTGGGCGTCCGGAATTCCCGCCTTGATGAGGCGTTCGATCTCGCCTGCGTCCATCGCCATCATCGTCTCCTATGTCCGCCGTTCACGTCGGTCATACAGCCGCCATGTACTCGGGCAACCACGCCTCGTGATCACGACGCAGCGCTGCGACGGATATGAGGTCATCCTCGGCCAGTGTCAATTCGCCGTCGTCGGTGACCCGGCCGATGGCGGCAACGGGCACCCCGATCGCGGAAGCGGCGGACAACACCGCATCGGGCTCTCTCGTCGTCACGACATAGCGCCCCTGATCCTCGCCGAAGGCCCAGGCATGGCGCGCCGCGCCGTCGGGTCGGTCGAGCCTAGCACCCAGTCCCGGTAACGCCGCCAACGCCATCTCAGCCACGGCCACCAGCAACCCGCCGTCGGCGACATCGTGACAGGCGGTCACACGTCCGTTGTGGATCAAGCGACGCACCAGATCGCCGGTCCGACGCTCGGCGGGCAGGTCGATGGGCGGCGGTGCGCCATCCTCGCGGCCCGCGATCTCGCGCAGATACACCGACGCACCGAGCCAGCCATCGACGCGTTCCGGCGGCTGGCCGATCACGAGCACCGTATCGCCGGCGTATTTGAAAGCGGGCGTGCAGATGTGGTCGAGATGGTCGAGCAGACCGACGCCGCCGATCACCGGGGTCGGCAGGATCGCCTGCCCCTCGGTCTCGTTGTACAGCGAGACATTGCCCGAGACGACGGGATAGTCGAGCGCCCGGCAGGCCTCGCCTATGCCGGTGACGGCACCGACGATTTGGCCCATGATCTCGAGCTTTTCCGGGTTGCCGAAATTCAGGTTGTTGGTGACGGCCAGCGGCGTCGCGCCGACCGCCGTCAGGTTGCGCCAGCTTTCGACCACGGCTTGCGCGCCGCCAACCCGCGGGTCGGCCAGGCAGTAGCGTGGCGTGCAATCGACCGTGACGGCCAGCGCGCGGTCGCTGTCCTGAAGCCGGACGACTCCGGAATCGGCGCCCGGCCGCACCATGGTGTCGCCCATGACCAGATGGTCGTACTGCTCCCAGATCCAGCGCCGGCTGGCCATGTCGGGGCTGGACATCAATTGGGCGAGCGCCTTGGTCAGGCTGACCGGGCTCGGCACCTCGGCGGCGTCGATCACGGGTCTAGACGGTGCGGACACATAGGGCCGATCGTATTCCGGCGCCTCGGAGACCAGGGGGTCGACCGGAATGTCGGCCTGCACGGCCCCATCCTTCTTCAGCACGATACGGCCGGTCTCGGTCACCGCGCCGATGATCGCGAAGTCCAGGTCCCATTTCTCGAACACCGCCCGGGCTTCACCCTCGGACTCCGGGCGGATGATCATCAGCATGCGTTCCTGGCTCTCGGACAGCATGATCTCGTAGGCGGTCATGCCGTCCTCGCGCACCGGCACGCGGTCGAGATCAAGCTCGATCCCCAACGCGCCCTTGCTGGCCATCTCGACGCTGGACGAGGTCAGGCCGGCGGCCCCCATGTCCTGGATCGCCACGATGCAGTCGCGTTCCATCAGCTCCAGGCAGGCTTCCAGCAGCAATTTCTCGGTGAACGGATCGCCGACCTGGACGGTCGGGCGCTTTTCCTCGCTGTCCTGGTTGAATTCGGCCGATGCCATGGTGGCGCCGTGGATGCCGTCGCGGCCGGTCTTGGCGCCGACATAGACCACCGCGTTACCGGGGCCGGCGGCGGCGGAATAAAAGATGCGGTCGGTTCTGGCGATGCCGACGGTCATGGCGTTGACCAGGATGTTGCCGTTGTACGCCGGGTGAAAATTCACCTCGCCGGCGACGGTCGGAATGCCGACGCAGTTACCGTAGCCACCGATGCCGCCGATCACGCCGGCGACCAGATGCCGGGTCTTGGGATGATCCGGGCTGCCGAACCGCAAGGCGTTTAGGTTGGCCACCGGCCTAGCACCCATGGTGAACACATCGCGCAGGATGCCGCCGACGCCGGTGGCCGCGCCCTGATAGGGCTCGATGAAGCTTGGGTGGTTGTGGCTCTCGATCTTGAAGATGGCGGCCAGGCCCTCGCCGATGTCGATCACACCGGCGTTCTCGCCCGGGCCCTGGATCACATGCGGCGCCTCGGTCGGCAGGGTCTTCAGCCAGCGCTTCGAGGATTTGTAGGAACAATGCTCGGACCACATG
>JABMNR010000018.1 GCA_013203465.1 Alphaproteobacteria bacterium | reverse complement strand
GGCCTGATCACCCCCATGAGCCATAATTTCTGCGAGAGCTGCAACCGCGTGCGCCTGACCTGCAACGGCACCCTCCATATGTGCCTGGGCCAGGACGACGACGCCGACCTGCGCGCGCCGCTGCGGGCGTCCGACGACGACGCGGTGGTGATGGACGCCATCCGCGAGGCGATCGGCCGCAAGCCCAAGGGTCATGACTTCATCATCGACCGGCGGCACCAGGGGCCGGCGGTGTCTCGCCACATGAGCGTCACCGGCGGCTAACCGCCCAAACGCCCGTCATCAGCGGATCACGATCCGATGCGCCCAGGTGCGTCCGTCGCTCATGGTGATCTGCTCGAAGCCCAACAGCTTGAGCAAATCCAGGAACGTGTACTTGCCCTGCGGGTCGATGTCCCGGAACACCGGTGTGGTCCGGGCGGTCGCCGTCAGCAGGGCCAGTATCGCGCGCGCGCGAAAAAGCGTGTCCAGCGGCCCGTTCTGCAATCCGACCAGGATCAGTTTTTCCGCCTTCTCGCCCTTGGCGAACATCGCCGTGTTGGGCGGATAGGGGCGTTCGGTCTGCCCGGCGGTCACCCCGGTCACGAAGCCGATGCGCCGGTTGCGATCGGAATCCGGCAGGGTGTCGATCCGCGCCTCGTACACCTCCTCGGTCACCGTCTTGGGATAATAGTAGCCGGCGTGACGATCCTCGGTCGCGCCCGCCGCCGTCGTTGCGACAATTGTCACCAGGACCGTTAGAGCCGTCCACGCACCGCGCCTCATCGTCATTGTTCCACTTCCCAACCATCGGTTTCGGGCCGGGCCATGATCGCCTATCTTCTCCCCGGATGCGATGGCGCCGTGCAACACATACGGCGCGACGAACCAGAGAGGTTATCGGTGACAGACATGGCGCTCGCCTTCGTGGCGGCCAAGACCGACGAAGCCGCCGAGGCGCGGCGCTGTTTGAGCGACCGGTTCGGCGAGGTATCGCTGGCCAATGCCGACGTGGTGGTCGCCCTCGGCGGCGACGGCCACATGCTGGAAACCCTGCGCTCGGCCATCGGCGCGGGCAGGCCGATCTACGGCATGAACCGCGGCACCGTCGGGTTCCTGATGAACGAGTACCGCGAGGACGGGCTGATCGAGCGCATCCGAAACGCCGTGCCGGAAACCCTCCACCCCCTGCGGATGAAGGCGTTCTGTCGCGACGGCACGATCGTCGAAGGGCTGGCGATCAACGAGGTCTCGTTGTTCCGCGCCTCGGCCCAGGCGGCGAAGATCCGCATCTTCGTCGATGGCATCGAACGCTTGTCGGAGCTGGTGTGCGACGGCGTGCTGGTCGCCACCCCGGCCGGCTCGACCGCCTATAACCTGTCGGCGCACGGCCCGATCATTCCACTGGGCGCCGGTGTGCTGGCGCTGACCCCGATCAGCGCGTTCCGTCCCCGGCGCTGGCGCGGCGCGCTGTTGCCGCGCCACGCCAAGATCGCCTTCGAGGCGATCCGCCCGGAGAAGCGGCCGGTGAACGCGGTAGCCGACGTGATGGAGGTGCGCGACGTCGACCGGGTCGAGATCATGGAGGATCGCGGCGTCAGCCTCACCGTGCTGTACGACCTCGAGCACAATCTGGAGGAGCGGGTGCTGAAGGAGCAGTTCTCACCATGACGAACGGCGACGTCACCACCTGCGACGCCTTGATCATCGGCGGCGGCATGGCCGGCGCCTCGTGCGGCTACTTCCTGGCCGACGACGCCAAGGTGGTGCTGCTGGAGCGCGAGGCGCAACCCGGCTACCACACCACCGGCCGGTCGGCCGCGCTGTTCTTCGAGAGCTACGGCAACGCCACCATCCGCAAGATCACCCGCGCCAGCCGGGGGTTTCTCACCGCTCCGCCGGACGGTTTCGCCGCCGCCCCGCTGCTCAGCCCGCGCGGCGCCATCACCCTGGCGACCGAGGCGTTGCTGGACACATTGGACAGCGTTGCGGGGGTAGGTGAACCTCCCGGCGAGGCCCTGGAATCCGTTGTGCTGGAAGGCCGGGCGCTGTTGGACACCTGCCCGTTCATCGATCCCGCGCTGATCGTGCGCGGCGTGCTGGAACCCGGGGCCATGGACATGGACGTGCACGCCATCCTGCACGGCTTCCTGCGCGGCCTGCGGGCCAAGGGCGGCACGACGGTGACCGACGCCGAGGTTACCGGCCTGCATAGAGCGGGCACGGTCTGGCGGGCCGAGACCCGGGCCGGCCGCTTCGAGGCGCCGGTGCTGATCAACGCCGCCGGAGCGTGGTGCGACGCCGTGGCCGCGCTGGCCGGCGTGCCGACGGTCGGGCTGATCCCGAAGCGGCGCACCGCCTTCACCTTCGAGCTCGAGGACACTTTCGGCGGCACCCCCGACGCCTGGCCGCTGGCGGCAATGGCCGACGAAAGCTGGTACGTCAAGCCCGACGCCGGGCGCATGTTCGGCAGCCCGGCCGACGAAACCCCCTCGCCGCCCTGCGACGCCCAGCCGGAGGACCTCGACGTGGCGATCGCCATCGACCGGATCGAGACCCACACCCGGTTCCGCATCCGCCGGCCGGCCGCGCGCTGGGCCGGGCTGCGCAGCTTCGTCGCCGACAAATCGCCGGTGGTGGGGTTCGACCCGGCGGCCGACGGCTTCTTCTGGCTGGCCGGCCAGGGCGGCTACGGCATCCAGCCGAGATTGTAGGCGAGCGCGTGC
>JABMNR010000202.1 GCA_013203465.1 Alphaproteobacteria bacterium | reverse complement strand
CGGTGACGATAGCCGCGGCACCCGATGATGGCGGCGGCGGTGGCGGCGGCGGCGGCACCCTGGTCGTCAACGATGCGTCGTCGTCCGACAGCACCGGCGGCGGGCGCACGATCACCAACAACGGGACCACTCCCGGCAGCGCGGCGATCGTGCAGAACACCGGCAACAACGACAACATCGTGACGGCCACCCTGCCGGCCTCGGTCAGCATCACCTCGGAGGGACCGTCGACCGCGCAGTCCGGCACCGAGGCGGTGACGACCTTGATCAACGCCATCGACGGCCGTAATTCCACCGGCGAGACCGGTCTGGTGTCGAACGCGCAGACCTTCCTGAACAGCCTGGCCTCGACCACCGCGCTGGACATCCGCACCATCGTCCCGACCCTGAGCTCCGGCGTGACGACCGACGACCCGATCGTGATCTCCGGGTCCTCCAGCAGCGGCCAGTCCGAGGCCTTCGTGATCGACATGCGCTCGATCACCGGCAAGGAACTGCAGCTCGACAACATCGAGTTCGCGTCGATCATCGGCGCGGCGCGGGTCACCGGCGGCAGCGGCAACAACTACGTGACCGGTGACGACCAGAGCCAGTTCATCTCGCTCGGGGTCGGCGACGACACGCTGTACGGCGGTGACGGCAGCGACACCATCGGGTCCGGGAGCGGCCTTGACGAGTTGTACGGAGAAGCCGGTAACGACGTCGTGAGCGGCGGCAGCGATGCCGACACCGTGTATGGCGGCGCCGACCAGGACGCCGTCTACGGCAACCAAGCCGCGGACGTCGTCTACGGCAATCAGGGTCTCGACACGCTGTTCGGCGGTCAGGACGGCGACACCCTGTTTGGTGGGCAGCACCAGGATATTGCCTACGGCAATCTGGGCGACGACGTGGTGTACGGCAATTTGGGCACCGACACCCTGTACGGCGGCCAGGGCAACGATGTGCTGTATGGCGGTGCCGACAACGATACGCTGTTCGGCGGCCAAGGCACCGACACGCTGTACGGCGGCCAGGGTGACGACCTGATATCCGGCGGCGACGGCAACGACGTCGTGGTTGTTCAGGCGAGCGGCGGCGCGGATACGGTATCCGACTTCGCCGGGGCGTCGGGCGACCTGATCCAGATCACGGCCAACGTCAACAACACCTCGATCGACACCTTCGCGGAACTCCAGGCCGCGTCGGCCGACAACACCGACGGCAACGTGGTGATCACGCTCGGTGACGGCAACACCCTGACCTTGATGGGCGTCAACACCAGCCAGCTGCAGTCCGACTGGTTCGGCTTCATTTGATGGAGTGTTCTGTTACCGGTCGGCGCCTCAGTAAACCAAGCTCCGATGAAGCGCTGCCGCAGGCAATGATCGTTCCGGCCAATCGGAGTGAGCCTCCATTGACGATCCGCCAGCTGGAGAAGTCTTGGCGCCATGAAGGCGGGGGCGGGGAGCCAGGTTCGCTGACGTGAACGCGCTCCATGCCAGCCGACTCCTGATCGCCTTGTTGTCCGGCGTAGGCGCACGCAAGTCGCCGGAAGCGGTAAAGCGCGTTGGTCAGTACCGATACGCGGAACAGCGCGCGCATGGTAGCCGATCAAGCGGTCTTCCGGGGTCCGCCCGCGACACCGTTCGATGCCTGCGACAAACGTCCGGGGCGGGTCACCAGTCAGGCCCTGGTCCGTTATAAGAACACCGACTACTCGGTTCCGGTCGCGTATGTCCATCGCGATGTGATGGTGAAGGCTTATGTCGATGACGTGGTCATCGCGGCGGGTGCGGGCGAGATCGCCCGGCATCGTCGATCCTATGATGCCGGTGACTTCGTTTTAATCCCCTGCATTACCTGGCCTTGTTGGAACGGAAGGTCGGAGCCCTCGACCAAGCAGCACCATTGCAGGGCTGGTCGCTGCCGACAGAGTTCGCGACGCTGCGCCGGTTGCTGGAAGCAAGGCTGAGCCAGAAGAACCGGTGCGCCGCCGGCAAGCGGGAATACGTGCAGATCCTGCGGCTGATCGAGACCTTCCCCATGGCCACGGTCCACGGCGCGGTGCGCGATGCCCTGAGGCTTGGCGCGATCAGCGGCGCTTGTCCCCCGGGCGCGCCGCAAGCGCGACCCGGGGGACGCGGTCAAGCATCTGGCGTTGTGCCGGATCGAGAAGCGACCGGCGAGGCTTGATCTGGCCTGCTATCCGCATCTGGCGATGACCACCGTGACGACGACATCGGCGTCCAGCTACATGAGTCTGTTGACGCCAGGTCCGGTGGGAGACCCAGCATGACCGCCGCCGGCGAAGCGCCCGAACGGCTCATCCGGCATCACCTGAAGAAGCTGAGATTGCCAACCGTGCTCCGGGAGTACGAGAAGCTGGCTCGGCCCCGGCGACCCAAAGGTCGCCAATCGGTACAGAGCGCGCGCCTTCGCGCGCGGCGCGCGGCCGAGAATGTCGATCATGTCCGTTATCTAGCGCGGCTGATCGAACTGGAGCTGATCGATCGTGAAGCGCGCATGGTCGATCGGCGCATCAAGGCGGCCAAGTTCCCGGCCCTCAAAAGCCTGGAGAGCTTCGACTTCGAGGCGATCCCCACGCTCAACAAGAAGCTGGTCCTGGACCTGGCCCGCTCTGAGTTCGTCGACCGCCGCGAGAACATCATCGCGCTGGGCCCCAGCGGTGTCGGTAAAACCCATGTCGCCATCGGCATCGGACTGGCGGCCTGCCGGCATGGCATCAAAACCCGCTTCGCCACCGCCGCCGCCATCGTTCACGAACTCATCGAGGCCCGTGACGACAAGCGCCTCCTGCGCCTGCAAAGGCAACTCGCCGGCCACGAGCTGTTGATCATCGACGAGCTTGGCTTTGTCCCGCTCTCCAAGACCGGCGCCGAGTTGTTGTTCGAACTGATCAGCCAGCGTTACGAGCGCGGCGCCGCCATCATCACCTCGAACCTGCCGTTCGACGAGTGGACCGCCACATTCGGCGAGGAACGTCTCACCGGCGCGCTCCTCGACCGCCTGACCCACCACGTCCACATCCTGGAAATG
>JABMNR010000201.1 GCA_013203465.1 Alphaproteobacteria bacterium | reverse complement strand
GTGGATGGGCTGGTTCGGCTTCAACGGCGGCTCGCAACTGGCCATGGGAACGGGTGCCGACGTGGTGGCGATCGCCACAATCTACCTGAACACCAACCTGGCCGCCGCGGCCGGCGTGGTGGCGGCGATCATCCTGACCAGCATCCTGTATAAAAAAGTCGACCTGACCATGGCGTTGAACGGCGCTTTGGGCGGCCTGGTGGCGATCACGGCGGAGCCGCTGGCTCCGTCACCGGGATTGTCGATCTTGATCGGCGCCGTTGGCGGTCTCCTGGTGGTGGTCGCGGTGCCGCTTCTGGATAAGCTCAAGATCGACGACGTGGTCGGGGCGGTGTCGGTGCATCTGATCGCCGGCATCTGGGGCACCATCGCCGTGTGCTTCTCGACGGGGTTCGAGAATGCGGGCACACAGCTCATCGGTATCCTGGCGATCGGCGTCTTCATGGTCGTGACCAGCAGCGTTGTCTGGTTCATCTTGAAGGCGAGCATGGGCTTGCGACCGAGCGAGGAAGATGAAGTGCTCGGCCTCGACCGCGCCGAGTGCGGCATGGAGGCCTATCCCGAGTTCGGTCGCGGGTCGCAGACCATCTGATCCCGCCAATCTTCAGCCCAGAGGCGGGACCGCGTTGGCGATCCCGCCTCCCCGATGCCCGGCAGGGTAACTCTCTTCCCTCGACTTTAGGCCCGATCCGATCGGGCCTATTTTTTTGCCATCGCACTTTTGCTTAAAAAATAACCTGAAGGTTGCTCGCTAACTCCCTGTGCTATAGTGTTGTTCGTCGTTTGGAACAAAGCCGATACGAAGCATGTCCAACGCGGGGTGGCTTCGGATTTCCGTCCTGATGGACGGTGGAGGAGGGACGGGCATGGCGCGAGCCACCGGGAGAGGAGAGACGCGGGCGCTGCTGCCAGCCGAGGCGAGCCGCTATCTAAAACGCCGTGCGGTCGAGCTGGCGGGCGCCGTCTTGGTGGCCGCGTCGGCGGCCCTGGCCTTGGCTCTTCTTGGGTTCGACGCCGCCGACCCGTCGTTGAACGCCGCCGCCGCCGCCGGTGGCGCGGTCGCCAATCCACTGGGCGCCATGGGCGCCGCCGCCGCCGATTTGTTGTTACAGTCACTCGGCGTGGCGAGTGCGGCGCTGGTCCTGATCCCGGCCGTGTGGGGCTGGCGCATCCTGCGGCACGAGGCGATCGAACATCCGACGTTGCGTATCACCTTGTTGCCGCTGGCGTTGGCGTTGGCGGCGGCGGCCCTGGCCGCGGCACCGATTCCGGCTGGCTGGCCCTTGCACGCCGGACTCGGGGGCTTTCTAGGGCATCTGATGCTGTCGCCGCTGGCTACTGTCGCCCCGGAGCTGGCGCCGTTTGGCGGGATTACCGCCGCCGCGGTTCTGGGCGGGGTCGTGGCACTGGCGATGCTGGTGTGGTGTGCCGGGTTTGGCCTGCGGGAAGCGGTATGGAGCCTTGGCCGAGGTGCGCGTCGTGGCGTTCGTTTGATGTTTGACGGCGCGCGATTGGGACTCCGTGGCGCCGGCAGCGGCGTCCGGTTCGGCGCGCGGGCGTTGGCGCGCAGCGCAACGGTTCGCCGCGAGCCGCGATTGGACGGAGATGCTGGTGACGACAGCGGCCCACCGTTCGGTGTCGCAACAGCGAACGCTTGCACCCCCCGTGCCGTGGTCCAGGCCGCCGAGCGTGCCGCTAAACGGGTTGAGAAACCGGCGCCACCGCCCCGTAGTAAATCGATGGCGCAACGTTCCCTGGATCTGGGGCCGGGCGACGGGTACATGCTGCCGGACGTCGATCTGCTGACCGACCCGCCCGTCTCCGGGCATGGTCCGGATGAGAATTCCTTGGAACAGAACGCCCGCATGCTGGAATCGGTGTTGCAGGATTTTGGCGTCAAGGGAACGATCGGCAAGGTGCGTTACGGCCCTGTGGTGACGCTGTACGAGCTAGAACCGGCGCCGGGCACTAAATCCTCGCGCGTGATTGGCTTGTCGGACGACATTGCCCGTTCGATGAGCGCGGTCTCGGTTCGCGTTGCGGTCGTTCCCGGCCGCAACGCCATCGGCATCGAGTTGCCGAACTCCCAGCGTGAGACGGTTTATCTGCGCGAGATGCTGGAGACCGACGCCTATCGCAGCGGTCAGCAGAAGCTGGCGATCGCCCTTGGCAAGGACATCGCCGGCGGTCCCGTGGTGGTCGATCTGGCCCGGATGCCGCATTTGCTGATCGCGGGCACCACCGGCTCGGGCAAGTCGGTGGCGGTCAACACCATGATCCTGTCGCTGCTCTATCGCCTCCCGCCGGAGCGCTGCCGGTTCATCATGATCGACCCGAAGATGCTGGAGTTGTCGGTGTATGACGGCATTCCGCATCTGCTGTCGCCGGTGGTGACCGACCCAAAGAAGGCGGTGGTCGCGCTGAAATGGACGGTGCGCGAGATGGAGAACCGCTACCGGGCGATGTCCAAGCTCGGGGTACGCAACGTCGACGGCTACAACGCCCGCATCGCCGAGGCGATCAAGAAGGGCGAGGTGTTGAAGCGCAAGGTTCAGACCGGCTTCGATCCCGACAGCGGCAAGCCGGTGTTCGAGGAAGAGCCGCTCGATCTGGTGCCGCTGCCGTTCATCGTTGTGGTGATCGACGAGGTCGCCGATCTGATGCTGGTCGCCGGCAAGGACATCGAGGGCGCCGTGCAGCGTTTGGCGCAAATGGCGCGGGCCGCCGGTATCCATGTGATCATGGCGACGCAAAGGCCGTCGGTCGACGTCATTACCGGCACCATCAAGGCGAACTTCCCAACCCGAATCAGTTTCCAGGTCACCTCGAAGATCGACAGCCGCACCATCCTCGGCGAACAGGGGGCAGAACAGCTCCTGGGCCAGGGTGACATGCTGCACATGGCCGGCGGCGGCCGGGTCACCCGGGTGCATGGTCCGTTCTGCTCCGACGAGGAGGTCGAGGACGTGGTTCGCCACCTGAAAACCCAGGGTCAGCCGGAGTACAACGAGAGCATTACCGAAGACGACGACGGTTTGCCCGATCCGCTCGGCTTTTCCGGCGCTGGCGAGGATGGCGGCTCCTCCGGCGACGAGCTTTACGATCAGGCGGTGGCGATTGTCGCGCGCGAAGGCAAGGCGTCGACCAGCTTTATCCAGCGTCACCTGAAGATCGGCTACAACCGGGCGGCCACCTTGATCGAACGGATGGAGGCTGACGGCGTGGTCGGCCAAGCCAATCACGTCGGCAAGCGCGAGGTGTTGGTCGGCGACCATTCCGCCTGATCTTGACCACGGACTTGTTTGCGCCGGATTTTTGACATGAAATCGCCGCTTGCCTCGCGCCGCCGGCAGGGGCACATCAACGCCATGCGACACCTGCTCTCTCATTTTGCCATTCTAAGCCTGCTGACGTTCCTCGGTTGCTCGGCCCACGCCCAAGGGTTCAATGCCCAGGATAAGGCCGATATCCAACGGGTCGAACGATACTTCAACGGGCTGACGACGGTGCGTTCCACCTTCCTGCAAGCCAGCTCCACCGGTCATGTCGCTCAGGGCATGTTCTGGCTGTCGCGACCGGGGCGTCTGCGCTTCGAGTACGAGGAGCCCTCGCCCATTCTGATCACGGCGGACGGGTTGTGGTTGACCTACCAGGACAACGAGCTGCAGCAGACCACGCAAATTCCGCTCTTCACCTCGCCGCTCGGCGTGCTGGTCGATGACGCGGTGGTGTTGGGCGAGGATTTGGTGGTCGAGACGATTACCCGGCAATCCAACGTCTTGCGGCTGCGTTTGCGCCAACGCGACGACCCTGAACAGGGTGTGGTGACCCTGGTGTTCCAAGATCGCCCACTGTCGCTCAAGCAATGGGTGATCGAGGACGCCCAGGGGATCGAGGTCAAGGTGGCGCTATTGAACCCGGTGTTCGGCTTGGAGTTGCCAGCTTCACTCTGGCGACCGAACGATTTCGAGCGTCAAGCCGACGATGTGGGGCGTTAAAAGCCGGGCACGCCGAGACTAAAACGGTAGCCAGGATTGCTCCGGCGCGTAGTGCAGGTAGCCGATGTTCACCCCGGCGCGCAGTCCGACGCCGGTGCGAATCGGGGCAAGCGTGACGGTGCCGTCGGTCTGATAGTTCACCCCGACGCCAGCCACGAAGTAGTACGAGCCGTAGACCCCCGGAACCCGGCGATAGATGTCCTCGCTATTGCGCAGGCCGTACACCAGGACGAACATCTTCGAGGCGTTACCGCCGAGATCGAATCCGATCGACGGACCCTGCCAAAACACGGGCAGAGTGCTGCCGTCCTTGCGGGTGAGCGTGCCTTTGCCATAGCGCAGGCCGATACCGATCGCGGCGCTCACCTCGTCACCGGCGATATAGGCGTTGGGTTTGCCCATGTCCCCGAACACCTTCTCGATCACCTCGGCCAGGCCTTGGGTGGTGTCGCCGAAGAATTCGGTGGTCTTGTCGAGAACGTCCTGCTTTTCGAAGCCCTCCGCATCCTGTTGCGCGAGAGCCACGTTCGGCGCGGCGGCAAGCAGAAATCCGGTGACAAAACAGACAGACAACCAACGGATCATGTGTTCCTCCCATGGCGGGTGGCGGTGAAACGCCTCGCCTTAGCTTGGGGCGCGGCGCCGTTTCAAGACGAGGCGGCCGAATGGACCAACCTCAAGATTCGATGCGGGGCCGGAATGGACGCAGCATGAGCGCCCAAAACCCATCATCATGCAGCCGTTCCACACCGATCGTCAGCTCGGCGGTGCGCGGAGTCGGGCTGAGCGTTCCAAACAGCCGGTCCCAGAGTGAAAAGATCGTACCATAGTTCGAATCGGTGTCGCGCCGTACCGCGTGATGATGCACCCAGTGGATCGACGGCGTAATGATCACCTGGGACAGCGCCCGCTCCAGCCCCGCCGGTAGCCGCAGGTTCGAATGCTGGAACACCGCCGCCATCAGCACCAGGGTTTCGAACACCAGCACCGAGGTCAACGGGATGTCGAGCAGGATGATCACCGGCGCCCGCACGCAGGCGGAAATCAAAACCTCACCGGCGTGGAACCGCACGGCCGAGGTGGCGTCCAGGAACTCGTCCAGGTGATGGATCTCGTGAAACCGCCACAGCAGCGGAATCCGATGGTTCACCTGATGCCAGGCGTAGATCCACAAATCCAGCAAGACGATGTCGGCCGCGATCATCCAACCACCGACCAACGCCTCCGGCCGCCAGCCCAGCCCCATTCCCGCAGCCAACGCGGTCAACGGCAACACCGCGAACCGCGACAGCGCGATGTTGACCACCCAGAGCCCGGCATTGCGGCCAACACGGACCCAACCGCCGCGCCGGGCGACCGCCGGCAGCGCCCGCTCGGCCACCAGGATCAGCGCGATCCAGCTTCCGACGGCGAGGGTTTTAAACAGGGTGAGCGTGGCGCCGTCACTGGCGAGCATAGTGTCCATCACGCTCCCGATATGGCATGGTAACCCGCGTATACCAAGGGGCCGTGCCATGGACGGCCCGTGCTAAGGGGGCCTCCTCGATGCCGACCATGCCGTTGATTGGGATCACCGCCTGCCGGGAACGCACCGAATCCCATGCCAAGCAACGGGTAACCGAGAAATACGTCACCGTGGTGGTTGACGAGGTGAAGGGTTGCCCGGTGATGATTCCGGCGCTGGAACAGGGTGTTGATATCGAGACCTTGCTCCAACGCCTTGACGGTATCCTGCTGACCGGCAGTCCCTCGAATGTCGAGCCGCAGCATTACGATGGCGGACAGAGCGATGATGCGGACGACCATGATCCGGCGCGCGACGCGGTTACCCTGCCGTTGATTCGGTGCGCGATCGAGGCGGGGATTCCGTTGCTGGGGCTATGCCGGGGCATCCAGGAGATCAACGTGGCCTTCGGCGGTACGCTGATCCAGCGGGTTCAGGACGACCCCAACCGCCTGGACCATCGGATGCGCCGGGACGCGCCGTTCGATTGGAAATACCGCCCGGCGCACGGGCTTGAGCTTGAGCCAGGCGGTATGCTGGAACGCCTCGCCGGCCCCGGCCCACACCTGGTGAACTCGCTGCATGGCCAGGCGATCGATCGGCCCGGCGCGCGAATCCGGGTCGAGGCGCGGGCGCCGGATGGGGTGATCGAGGCGGTGTCGGTCACGGGCGCGGCGACCTTCGCGCTTGGGGTGCAGTGGCATCCGGAGTGGCCGCGCCCGGTGCGCGGAATAGACCAAGCACTGTTCGCCGCCTTTGGCGCGGCGGTGCGTGCCCGTCAGGCACGAACCGGTACCGCCCAAGCCAACGACGCCCAAGCCAGCGCCGCCGAGTAGGCCGTCAGCTCAACACCCGTACCAGCCAGAGCGTGATCGACGGGAAGACGATCAGGATCACCACCCGGATACCGTCGGAGATCAAGAACGGCGTCACGCCCTTGAAGCTCTCCCACATCGGCACGTCGGGGGCCATGGCGTTGATGATAAACACGTTCATGCCGACCGGCGGGGTGATCAGCCCGACCTCGACCACGATCAGCGCCAGGATGCCGAACCAGATCGCCAGCTCCTCCGGTGATAATCCGAAGTCGAGCGCCATGATGATCGGGAAGAAGATCGGGATGGTCAGCAGGATCATCGACAGGCTGTCCATCACGCAGCCGAGCCCAAGATACAGCACCAGCATGCCCACGAGGATCACGTAGGGTGGCAAACCGGACGTGCCCATGAACTCGGCCAGTTGCGCCGGCATCCGGGTCAGCGCCAGGAAGCCGTTGAACACTTCCGCACCCAGCAGGATCAGAAAGATCATAGCGGCGGCCTCGGCGGTGCCGAGCAGACAGTCCATTAAGCTGCGCCGGTTCAACTCACCGCGCGCCAAGGCGATCAGGCCGGTACCGCAGGCGCCGACCGCCGCCGCCTCGGTGGGGGTGAAGAAACCGCTGTAGATACCGCCGATCACCAGGGTGAAGATCACCAGCGCCGGCCCGATTTCGAGCAGGCTGGTGATTTTCTCGCGCCAGGAATGTTCCGGGCCGGCGGGTCCGGCTTCGGGGTTGAAGCGCACGTAGACGGCGATCGCCAGCATGTAGCCGCCGGCCGCCAGTACGCCGGGGATAAAGGCGGCCAGGAACATCTTGGCGATGTTCTGCTCGGTCAGGATGGCGTAGATCACCAGAATGATCGAGGGCGGGATCAGAATGCCGAGGGTACCGCCGGCGGCCAGCGACGCGGTGGCCAGCCCGCCCGAGTATTTGTAGCGCTTGAGTTCCGGCAGGGCGACCTGACCCATGGTCGCCGCCGTTGCCAGCGACGAGCCGCAGATCGCGCCGAATAACCCGCAGCCGCCGATTGCCGCCATGGCGATACCGCCCGGTCGGTGGCCCAGCCACGCATTCGCGGCGCTGAACAGTCCACGTGACAGCCCGGACTTGGTGGCGAACTGCCCCATCAGCAGAAACAACGGCACCACGCTGAGCGAGTAGCTGGAGAACAGGTGATACGCGTTGGACTTCATCTGGCTGATCAACGGCAACCATCCAGCCAGTGTGGCAAAGCCGGCACCGCCGGCCAGCAGCATCGCCACTCCAATCGGGACGCGTAGCGCGATCAGCCCCAACATACCGACGAAGAACAGGAACCCGATCGCCACACCACTCATCGGGCCTGACTCTCCGGGCGGATAAGGCTTATCGCGGCGGTGTACAGGCAGATGATGGTCAACAGCGCGAAAGACGGCACCATCACCGCAAAGCTGAGCCATGTCGGCACGCCCAGCACCATGGTCTGGTCGTTGTAGGCGCGCATGTCCATGCCGCCGAGCGCCAACCGCCACGTGATGATGGCGGCGCAACCGGCGAAGGCAAGGGCGGCGAGCGCGTCGAGCACGCCCTTGGCGCGCGAGGACAGGAAGCCGGTCACGAAATCGACGATCACATGGCCGCGCTTCATCTGACAGTACGGCAGGAAGCTGGCGATCGCCGCCGCCATCGACAGCTCGACCAACTCAACATCACCCGGGATCGGGCCGAGAGCGATGAACTGCCGCCCGGTGACGCTGAGTACGGTAAGCACGGCGGCACCCAGCAGCAACAAGCCGCCCGCTGTCGCCAAGCCGGCCGACAGACGCAAAAGCGCCGCCCCCAACCGGTCGGGAGCGGCGTCGGTGTTTGTATCGGCCAAGCTCACTTCGTGTACTGGTCAATCAACCCGTTGGCGTCCTTCAAAAGCGCCGCGCCATCCTTACCGGCGGCGTTCATCTCGGCAATCCAGTCACCGGTCACCGAGGCGGTGACTTCCCGCATCTTGGCGACCTCGGCCGGCGACAGCTGACGCACCGTGCCGGTGGTCTTGGCTTTGGCCAGACCGGGGGCTTCGATCTCGTCCCAGACCTTGCCGACCCATTTGGCCATGGTCATGCCGGAGTTGTCGTCGATCACCTTCTTCAAATCAGCGGGCAAGCTGTCGTATTTCGCCTTGTTCATCGCGAAGATGAATACCGAGGTGTACAGGCCGCGCGGGCCGGGGATTTCCAGGTGATTCTTCACCAGCTCGGAAATCTTCAGCGGAATGGTGATCTCCCACGGGATCACCGCGCCATCGACCACACCCTTAGACAGCGCCTGCGGCAGCGCCGGTACCGGCATGAACACCGGGGTGGCGCCCATGGCCGCCAGCGCCTTGCCGATCGACCGGCTGGGCGCGCGGATTTTCATACCCGCCAGGTCACCAATCTTGACCACCGGGTTCTCACTGTGGATCACCCCACGGGCGTGCACATGGAACATCAAGGGATGAACGTCGGCGAACTCCTCCTTCAGATGCTTCTCGGAGAACGCCTGCAACGCTTGGGTGGTGCCCTCGGCGGTGGAGATCATGAACGGCAGCTCGAACACCGCCACCGTCGGATAGCGGCCGGGGGTGTAGGCCGGCAGCGCCCAGACGATGTCGACCACGCCGTCGCGCACCTGATCGATCAACTGTGGCGGCTTGCCGCCAAGCTGCATGGACGGATAGATGTCGACCTTGATGCGGCCGTTCGAGGCTTTCTCGATCATGTCCGCCCAAGGTTTAATCACCTTGGCGTGGGTGCTCGCCACCGGCGGCAGGAAGTGATGGACCTTCAGGGTGACCTCGGCGGCCACCGCCGGGCCCCCGAACAGGATCGACGGCGCGATCAGGACGGCGGCGCTCAACGCGCCAGCCAGGAAACGGCGAAACGGCATGCTAGTTCCTCCCATGCTCATCCAATGGACGCCTCCGGTCTCCGCCGGCTGACGTTTGTGCTGGTAAACGTGAATGCCGACTATGGTGAGCGGGCAAGAGTTAGTCAAATCGTTTCAAAAGAAACTAATTCGTGATTCCCACCACTCGAACCGCTCTCGGACTGGACGTTTCAAGCCGCTGCGGGCAGAGTGCCGCTTGCCCACCAAGGAGACTTTTCCCATGAGTTTCGTCATCGATCCGGCACCGCAAGTCAGCGTGCCGGTGGCCGGTTCCGACCAGCGCTTTCCGGTGCGCCGGATCTATTGCGTCGGCCGCAATTACGCCGCCCACGCCCGCGAAATGGGCCATGATCCGGACCGTGAGCCGCCGTTCTTCTTCATGAAGCCGGCCGATGCTCTGGTGACCGACGGTGCCGACATGCCGTATCCGCCAGCCACCGCCGATCTTCATCACGAGATCGAAATGGTTGTGGCGCTGAAGGGTGGTGGTCGCGATATTCCGGTCGAGACAGCCAATAAGCTGATCTGGGGCTACGGCGTCGGCCTCGACATGACCCGCCGCGACATCCAGGGCGAAGCCAAGAAGCTGGGTCGGCCTTGGGACATGGGGAAGGGCTTCGACCACTCGGCGCCGATCAGCGCCTTGCACCCGGTGACCGAGACCGGGATCATCGAGGACGCAACGATCTGGCTCGACGTGAACGGTACCCGACGCCAGGAATCGACCCTGAAGGCCCTGATTTGGTCGATTCCGGAGACCATCAATTACCTGTCGGGCTTGGTGACCCTGCACCCGGGAGACCTGATCTTCACCGGCACGCCGGAGGGGGTGGCCGCGACGGTCCGGGGCGACGTTCTGCACGGCCATGTCGATGGTCTGACCGATCTCCGGGTTAAGTTGATCTGATGCGCGTCGTCACCTGGAACATCAACTCGGTGCGCTTGCGCCTGCCCCGCGCCCTTGAGCTGCTTGCGGCCGTGAAGCCCGACGTTCTCTGCCTGCAGGAGACCAAGGCCCTGGCCGACCAATTCCCGGCGGCCGATTTCGCCGAGGCGGGCTATCCGCATCAGGCGGTGGCGGGCATGAAGGGTTACAACGGGGTGGCGATCCTCTCGCGGCGGCCGATCGAGCTCACCGAGCAACGGGATTTCTGCGGCAAGACCGACGCCCGGCATGTGGCGGCGCGGGTCGACGGCGGGGTCGAGGTGCATAATTTCTATGTCCCGTCCGGCGGCGACGTTCCCGACCCGGCCAAGAACGAGAAATTCGCCCACAAGCTCGATTTCCTGGCCGAAATGCGGGACTGGCTCGGCGCCAACCGCGCGTCGACCGACCCGATGGTGCTGGTTGGTGACCTGAACATCGCGCCGTTGGACACCGATGTGTGGTCGCACAAACAATTGCTCGACGTGGTGAGCCACACCCCGGTCGAGGTCGAGGCCCTGGGCGTGCTGCAGGGCGGACTCGGCTGGGTTGACGCGGTGCGCGCCATCATCCCACCCGAGCAAACCCTGTTCAGTTGGTGGAGTTATCGCGCCCGCGACTGGGAGGCGTCCAACCGTGGCCGCCGGCTCGACCATGTCTGGGTGACCGAACCTTTGGTGGCCAAGGTGGCGGACGCGTCGATTCTCAAGGCCGCGCGTGGGTGGGAGAAGGCGTCGGACCACGTGCCGGTGATCGTCGACCTAAATCTCTGAACGCACGTCTCTGTTGCTATTGCCGTCGATACAGGTGAATGCGGCCCGGTTGGACCCCTGCCGGCGGCGGCAGGGGGTCGAAGTGTTCCCGGTCGTCGATCGGCTGATCGCTGACCACCAGCGCGCCCGGAACCAACAGCGCCGCGATATGAGGTGTGGCGCGGCGGGACAGAGCCATGCTCGCCTGCTTGTCGCCGGTGCCGATGTCGAGATGCGCCATCACGGCGGTGCAGCCAAGCCGCACCCGGGCTTCTGGCAATGTATCGAACAGATCACCCAGGAAAAGGTGCTCGTCCGGCGGGATGCACTCCGGATGCGCGGCGACCTGACGGTCGAAGACATAGACCGGCCGGCCGGGCAGCAGCTCACGCAGATGGTCGTAGGTGCGGCCGTTGCCGAGCCCGAATTCCAACACCGGTGCATCGGCGGGACAATCGAGGCTGCCGAGTCGAACGGCCGCATCCTCCAGCGCCGCCTTCTGCGCCTGAAGGCGGCGGATCATGCTGTCGAGAAGGCTCATCGTGTCGAACGGCCTCAGCTGCCGCTGCCACGGCTGAGCGCGCCGCGTAGTTGCGCGTTGGTGCGCTCCAGACGGGCCGCCAGCTCGCGCATGATCTCGATGGAAATCTGGGGAAATTCGTTAACCAGCCGGAAGAAAAGCTCCTTGGTGATTTTCAGCACGGTCAATTTCGAGCTGGCCTTCACCGTCGCGGTTCGGGGTACATCGCACAGGATGGCGATCTCCCCCACCACGTCGCCCTTGCCCATAATGGCCACCTCGATCTCACCGGCGTCGGTGTCGATCGTCACCGAGGCGGTTCCGTCGATGATGATAAAAGCCGCGTCACCCATGTCGCCCTGGTGTACCAGCACCTGATCGTCCTGATAGATCAGCCGCTCCGAGGTGAAGGCCAGCAGCTTCAGCTTCGAGGGCTCGATCTTGGCGAACAGCGGAATGTTCCGCAGTAGCTCGACTTCCTCGTTCAAGCTCATCGTCGTCTCCCTTAACCCCCCCCCATGGTCGGCGGGTGTTCACTGTGCTCTTCGGCGCCGTCAAGCTCCCGCGGCGAAGGCATGAAAAGAGTTACCCTCTCGTTTCAAGTCCTCAGGCGTGCCATCCGCCGTCAATTGGCCGCCTTGCATCATGATCACCCGGTCGAACGCCGCCGCGATCTCGGGCCGCTGTGTCGTCCAAATTACCGTCGTATCCTTGGCCTGTCTCAAAACCGCCGCGACCACCCGGCTCTGGCTTGCGGCGTCGAGCATCGCCACCGCGTCGTTGAACACCAACACGTCGGGGCGCCGCAACAAGACCCGGGCGATACCGATCCTCTGGCGTTGGCTGGCCGATAACCGTGATCCGGCGATGCCGACGTTGAAGTCGAGACCGACCTCGATCACCGTGTCGCGCAACCCGAGGCCGTCCAACACTTCGGCAATCAGCACACCAATACGGGCGTTGGCATCGGCCTGGCCATAGGCGACCTTGCCGAACAGGATATTGTCCTGCAGCGAAGCGGCGGCGTTGTAGGCGGCGGTCGAGAAAAACGCGACGGAAACCCGCAACTCTTCCGGCAAGTTTTCGGCAAAGCTGCGGCGCGCATTCAGAATCCGGACCTGCATGGCGTCGTCCAGCATTCCCAACCGGTGCCGCGCCGGGATCAGCTTGAACGGCAGCGATAGCAGCCGGGCCCGATCCTCCTCACCGAGCGGGTCCAGCCCGCCACGATCGATGCGCTGGATCAGGGTCTGAAATTCCGGCAGGTCGTCCGGTGATATGAAGCTGAATTGACTGAAGAACTCGTGGTCGGATGGCAGGTCGGCGAACAACTCAACCATGGTGGCCGCCATCTCGCGCCCCATCTTGATGAAGTCGTCAGTCAGGCCGACGGAATCCAGGGTTTGGCGGACATAAGGGTGGGCGGCGATGGTGTCGGCGGTGAAGGCGGCTCCGACCGGGGTGCCGAACAGCAGATTTTCCGCCACCGTCGCGTTGGTGTTGTAGCGATCGGCCGCGAAAGGCTCGACCAAATCGCCAAGCGCCGGGTCGCCCTTGAGTTTTTCCGCGAAGGCACGGCGCGCCGACAGAACGCGCTCCGCCACGTCGGGTCGCGCCACGGGGTCGATCGTGCCGCGCAAACCAAGGACATAGCAATCATCTCGCAGGTCGACGATGTCCAGCAGCTCCATGAGGCGTTCCGGAAGGGCGTCAGGGCCCGCCACGCCAATCGCTTGATAGTCGACCCAATCGGCGTCGGGGTCGTCGGTCGAGTTGCCGGTGATGCGCGCGTCGGCGAGGTTCTTCCGCCACACACTCATAGCGTTGTCGTCGCGCTCGGGCTCGGATAACGGGCGATGCATCGCGCCGATCAGCAGGTTCTCGCGGATGGTCGTGGTGAACACATAGGCGCTGGACCCGACGTAGCCGACGCGACGTCCGGTTACCGCCTCCGGCAGGGACGCCAGATCGTGTTCACCTATCGCGATCTGGCCCGAGGTCGGCGGCTGCAGGCGGGACAGCACCAGGGTTAACGCCTCCTTGCCGCCGCTGGACGGGCCAAGCAAGGCGACCTTCTGGCCGGACGGGATGGTTAGGCCCACGGACTCCAGAAGCACGACGCCATCGTCATCGACCAAGCCTAGGTTGCTTGTCTTGATGGGCGTGTCGAGCCGCGGCACGGACTCCGGCTCGGTGGTCTGCATCTCGGCGTCCATGGTGCCGGGCGGGTCGAACTGCTCGATCACCTGCTCGTACTTGATGAACGCATCCTGAAGGCGTTGGTAGAAGTTGAGCAATTCCTTCCAAGGCGCCGACAGATCCTTGTAGGCAGCCAAGACGGCGACCAGCGCGCCAAGCGACAGATCGCCGGTGATCGCCAGGTACCCGCCGATTGAATAGAAAAAGAACGGGGTCAACTGAGCCAGGAAATTGTTCAGGAACTTGATGAAGAATTTCCGCCGGTAGATTTCAAACCGAATGTCGTAAATCCGGTCGAGCCGGGTGGTGAAGCGGGCGAGGCTGAGGCGCGCGCCGTCATTGGCGTGAATTTCCCCGATGCCGGAAATGTTCTCGCCGATCCGGTCGGACAGGGCGCGGACCGCGCGCACCCGCTGCTTGCCCAGCGCGTTCACCTGCGCCTGCAGTTTTGGAATGATGTACATCTGGATCGGGTACAGGGCGATCGCCGCGAGACCCAGGATCGGGTCCTGAACGAACATGAACGTCAGGATGGTGAGCAGCGTGCCGCCCTGGAACGCGGGCAGAGCCAGGGAATCACCAATGAAGCCGCCCAGCGGTTCAACCTCGGCGGTGATCATCGGGATGATCTCGCCTTGGCTAACCTTGCGGAAATGCGACAGCGGGAACCGCAAGATCCGCGCGAACAGGATGTAGCGCAGCCGGCGCAGCATCCGCTCACCCAACTGGCCGCGGAATACGTTGACGTAGTATTTGAACGCGCCGTTGATGCAGACGAGGACCAGGAACAGGAATGACAGCGTCCAGAGAAATTCAAGCTGCTCGAACTCGAAACCCAACCACGTCGTGGGAAACGCTTTCCCGCTCTTGGCACCCAGCGCGTCGTTGATGATCTGCTTCGGCAGGTCGAGCGACAGATACAGAAACGGGAACGACAATCCCGTCATGATGAGCAGCAGGATTTGCTCCCGCTTGCTGTATCGAAGAATGAACCGGTAGATGGTCGGTTCCATGATGGCTCAATGGTTTGGGGCGGTCGGAGGTCGATCTTGCGGGCATTCCAGGCACGGCGCAACCGCCACTCGATCAAGTAACCCGCCTTCCGATCAAAAGGTTACCGTTTTGCCGCGGGCGCCATTGTGCAATAGTTCCCTCGCACCGGGATGTCGTCCCGGTGGGGCGAAGCAATGATCATGCGAGTAGTCGCTCGACCGATCGTGCGGCGCGGACCATGGAGCGGCCGACAAGCGATGACGGAAGCCAAGCGCCGGACGCACGCGCGTGTTCTCATGTACAGCCATGATTCCATGGGCTTGGGCCACCTTAGGCGATGCCGGGCCATCGCCCATTCGCTGGTCGAGGGCGATTCGGGGTTGAGTGTGCTGATCCTCTCGGGCTCACCGATCATCGGCAGCTTCGATTTCCGCGCGCGGGTCGATTTTGTGCGCATTCCCGGGGTGATCAAGCTGCGCAATGGCGACTACACCTCGCTTTCGCTGCATCTCGATATCGAAGAGACGGTTAATTTGCGCTCGGCGATCATCAAGCATACCGCCGAGATCTTCGACCCCGACATTTTTATCGTCGACAAAGAGCCTCTAGGCCTGCGCGGCGAGGTTAAGGACACGCTTGAGATGCTGAAGGATCGGGGCACACCGCTGGTGCTTGGTCTGCGTGATGTGATGGACGAGCCGGAGCTATTGATGCCGGAGTGGGAACGCAAAAAGGTGCTGCCGGCGCTGCGTGATCTGTACGACGAGATTTGGGTCTATGGCACCAAGGAGGTTTGCGACCCGTTCGCCGGCATGAAGATTCCCCCCGACGTTCAGCTCAAGACCCGCTACACCGGCTATCTACGCCGCCATGCCCCAACCTCGCACATGACTCAACCGCCGAACGCACCGTTCCTGGACGAGCCGTTCCTGCTGGTAACGGCGGGTGGCGGTGGCGATGGCGAGTCGCTAATGGATTGGGTGTTGCACGCCTACGAGACCGACCGTGAGCTGCCCTATCCGGCGCTCCTGGTGCTTGGACCGTTCATGCCGCATGAGGTTCAGACCGAGTTCATGGAACGGGCGGAGAAGCTCGATCGCGTGCGCGTGATCACCTTCGACAGCCGGATCGAGGGGCTGATGGCTCGGTGCGCCGGGATTGTCGCCATGGGTGGGTACAATACCTTCTGCGAGATCCTATCGTTCGACAAACGAGCGCTAATCGTGCCCAGGACCGAACCGCGGCTGGAACAGTACATCCGCGCGATCCGGGCCAAGGAGCTGGGCTTGGTCAACGTTCTGGTCGATGACGGGGATCGTGATCCGCGCGCCATGTCGGCGGCCTTGCGGCGTTTGCCGGGCCAGAAATTACCATCGCAAGCCGGTCAGCCGCAGTTGCTGGACGGGCTCGACAGGGTGCGCCATCTGACGAAACGCTGGATCGCCGAGGATCGGGGTGGTGACCGGCCGATGGCTGAAGCGACGCCATTGCGTCGTCCGGCCTGATCCAAGAAACGCGCATGAAAGGTCCCGATCCGATCGCCGTGGTCCTGAAAGGGTATCCGCGGCTGTCGGAAACCTTCATTGCCCAGGAACTGTTGGGGTTACAGCAGCGTGGCGTCGAGTTGCGCATCATCTCGTTGCGCCGCCCGACGGACGCTGAAACCCATCCGGCCCACCGAGCGATCACGGCACCGGTCGACTACCTGCCGGAATATCTGCATCAGGAACCACGACGGGTCTTGCGTGCCTGGTCGCATGCGCGACGCTTGCCAGGCTATACCGCTGCCTGGGCGGCTTGGTGGCGCGACCTTCGACGCGATCCGACGCCGAACCGGGCGCGTCGGTTCGGCCAGGCCTGCGTGCTGGCCGCCGAACTCGATCCGCGCTATCGCCGGATTCACGCCCACTATCTGCACACGCCGTCGTCGGTCACGCGCTACGCGGCGTTGATGACGGAACGACCCTGGTCGGTCTCGGCCCACGCCAAGGACATCTGGACCACGCCCGCATGGGAGAAGCGCGAGAAGCTGGCCGAGGCCACATGGGCGGTCACCTGCACGGCCATGGGACACGCCCATCTGACGGCGTTGGCGCCGGCACCGGACCGGGTCAGCCTGATTTACCACGGCCTCGATGTGACCGATTTCCCGATACCCGCCGGTCGGCCGCTCCGTGATGGGTGTGATCCGGCGGACCCATTGGTGATTGTCTCGGTCGGCCGCGCGGTCGCCAAGAAGGGCTACGATGATCTGTTGGAGGCGTTGGCTCGCCTGCCGGCTGATCTGTTTTGGCGGTTCGTGCACATCGGTGGCGGCGCGTTGACGGCTGATCTGGCCAACCATGCTCGACGTCTGGGCCTGGCCGATCGCATCGACTGGCGTGGCGCCCAACCACGCGAGGCGGTGCTGGCGGCGTTGGCGGCGGCCGATCTGTTCGTTCTGGCGAGCAAGGTAGCGAGCGACGGAGACCGTGACGGCCTGCCGAACGTGTTGATGGAGGCTCAGGCCATGGGCCTGCCGGTGCTGGCGACCCAGGTCTCGGCGATTCCGGAGTTGATCGAGGATGGTGTGACCGGCCACTTGGTGCCCCCGGAAGATCCGTCGCGCTTGGCCACAGCACTGGTCGAACTGGCGGGTGATCCGGTCAAGCGGGCGCGCCTCGCCAAGGCCGGGGCCGAACGGGTGCGGGCGGCGTTTGGAGCCGATCGTGGCCTGGACGAACTGGCGGCACGGTTTGGGGTCACGGACGCGGGTTCGGCGGTACGCCGGCCCGACGCGGCGTGAGGCACGTCGGAGGACAGCGGTGCGCATTGCGTTTCACGCCCCGTTGAAGCCTCCGGACGCTATCCGGCCATCGGGCGACCGGCGCATGGCGCGATTGCTGGTGCGCGCGCTTGAGGGCGCCGGTCACACGGTCGACCTGGCCAGCCGGCTGCGCACCCGCGACGCCCAAGGCGATGTCGTCCGTCAAGCGCGGATCGCCGCTCTGGGCGAACGATTGGTGGCACGCTATGTCGGCGCGGTGGTGGACGGTCGGCGGCCTCGGCCCGATCTTTGGTTCACCTATCATCTCTATTACAAGGCGCCCGACCGGATCGGCCCGGCGGTGGCCGGCGCGCTGAGCATTCCCTATGTCGTCGCCGAGGCATCGGTGGCGCACAAACGGGCGGGTGGGCCGTGGGATTCCGGCCATCGCGCGGTGCTCGACGCGCTCGGTCGCGCCGCTCTGGTGATCGGCTTCAACAACCGCGACGCCGCCTTGGTCGGGCCCACGCTTGGCGACGACGCCCGCTATGTCCATTTGCGGCCATTTCTAAATTCCGTTGCCACCCCGGAACGAGAGGCGTCTCGCCAAACATGGGCCGATCGATCCGGGCTTGATCGGGACGTTCCGTGGTTGTTGGCCGTCGGTATGATGCGGCCGGGCGATAAGACGGCCTCCTATCAGGTATTGGGCGGCGCCCTGGCACGGTTGGTCGATCGGCCGTGGCGGTTGCTTGTGGTGGGCGATGGCGACGGCCGCCCGGCGGTTGCGGCGACGCTCGCACCAATCGCCGACCGGGTGCATTGGGCCGGTGTTCTGGCTCCGGACGCGCTCGCCGAGGTGTACGCCGCCGGCGATCTGTTCGTCTGGCCGGCCATCCGCGAGGCGTACGGCATGGCGTTGTTGGAAGCTCAGGCGGCGGGCCTGCCGGCGGTGGCGGGCGACGTGGGCGGGGTGTCCGGCATTCTGCGCGACGGGATCACCGGTCTTTTGGCGCCGGAAGGCGATGCGCGGGCGTTCGCCGACCGGGTGGCCCAATTGTTGGACGATCCGGTGCGGCGTCGAGAGATGAGTATAGCGGCGCGGCGCGTGATGGCGGCGGAGCATACGCTGGACGGCGCGGCGGCGACGCTCGACGATTGGCTGCGGCCCCTGGTTCGGGCGGGCGCATGATTCGCCTTGCCCTGATCCGCCACGGACCAACCGCGTGGAATGCCGAGAAGCGGCTGCAGGGCCGGGCCGATATTCCGTTGTCCGAAACGGGACGTGCTCGGGTGTCGGCGTGGCGGCTGCCGGATGAATTGGATGGCGTACGCTGGTTCACCAGCCCGCTCACCCGGGCCCGCGATACCGCCGATTTGCTTGGCCTGACGGCGGTCGCCGCGCCGGCGTTGGTCGAGATGGATTTCGGCGCCTGGGAGGGTCGGTACCTGGCCGAACTTCGGGCCGAGAATCCGCTGGCGGTTGCCGCGAACGAGGCGCGGGGGTTGGATTTTCGACCGCCGGGCGGAGAAAGCCCACGAATGGTGCGGGATCGCCTGCATCCCTGGTTAGTGGCGCGGGCGGCCGGGGGTGTCGATGTCGGGGCGGTGACCCACAAGGGGGTGATCCGCGCGCTGCTGACGCTTGCCACCGGTTGGGACATGATCGATAAACCGCCGGTCCGGCTTGACTGGTCCTCGGCGCATCTGTTCCAACTCGACGCGTCCGGAACCCCGGTTCTGGATCGCGTGAACGTGCCTCTGGAAGATGCCGGATGATCACTCTCCACACCGCACGCCCCACCATTTTGTTGTATGTCCAAAACCTTCTGGGGATCGGCCATCTGCGCCGGGCGGCGGCGGTGGCGCGGGCGCTGGTGACGGCGGGGATGGACGT